>JAGPGI010000271.1 GCA_018056045.1 Paracoccus sp. (in: a-proteobacteria) | reverse complement strand
GCAAAGCCTGCGGGCGCCGAGGCACCCGGCGCCTTGGGCGCGGCGCTGCTGAACGCGCTGCGGAAAAGCTAAAGCGTCAGCAGGGCGGCGCGAAATTCGGGGTCGGACAGCACCACCTCTTTCGCGCTCAGCCGCGCCGCCTCGGCCATCGCACGCGAGGTCTGCACTTGCGCGAATTCGACCGCTGGCGCCAGCCCCCGCCCGCGCGCCAGCCCGGCCAGCACCAGTGCCGCGAACAGATCGCCGGTGCCGGTCTTGGCCTCGGGCAGGCGCGGGGTCGGATGGCGGCTGATCCCCCCGGGACCAAGGACCACGCTTTCCAGCATCCCCGGCACGGTGTCGCGCAAGATGCAGCCGGTGGCGATCAGATGCGCGCCCGACGCCATGCGCAGCGCCTTGGCCGCGCGGGGCAGGTCGGCCAGCTCGCGGATCGGCTGGCCGGTCAGCCAGGAGATTTCGAACGGATTGGGCGAGGCGTAATCGGCCAGCGGCAGCAGCCCCTCTTTCAGCACCTCGGCGATTGCCTCGGGCACATAAAGCCCCGGCGCCTCGTCGCCCATCACCGGGTCGCAGAAATAGCGCAGGCGCGGATTGACCGCCTTGGCGCGGGCGACGAAATCGGCCACCAGCCGCGCCACCTCGACCGAGCCGATATAGCCGCTCAGCAGAAAATCGGCGCGCTGGGGCAACCCGCGCTCCCACGCGCCTTCCAGCAGCTCGGCAAAGAAATCGGCGGGCAGGGGGTGGCCGCGCAGGGTCGGATAATCGGGGGTGTTGGAAAAGACCACGGTCGGGATCGCGGCGACCTCAAGCCCGGCGGCCTGCATGGGAAACAGCGCCGCAGAGTTTCCGACATGGCCCAGAACCACCTGACTTTGAATGGAAATCACCAATGGCGGCGTCATGCCCGGCCCTCCAGTCGTTTGCTCCAGTCCTCGACCTGCCCGCTTTCCAGGCGGCGGATGGCATAGCGCCGCCAGCCATCGGCCAGAACCTCCAGCGCGGCGATGCCCTGCAACTCGGCCAGGTTCAGCCGGTCGACGTAAAGCGCGTGCCACAATCGCTGCAATGTCCATTCCGGGGCGACGCGGTCGATCCGTTCCAGCGCATCGCCCGTGGCGACAAGACCCGGCTGCAACACGCGGTAATACCAGCCGGTGCGGCCCGTCTCCTGCACCCTCCGGGCCATATCCTGAACCCCGAAACGGCGCGACAACTTCCAGCAGGGTTGGCGCCCCTGACTGACCTGCACCAATGCCTCACCCAGACGAAAGATATCGCCCACCGCCACATCCGCCTCGGTCAGGCCACGCGTCGAGACATTCTCGCCAAAGGCCCCGGGTGCCGTCAGCAAGCCCCCCGGTTCTTTCATGTCCAAATATCCCACGGGGGTCCGGGGGTGTGAAACCCCCGGCTTTGCCAAGCCAAAATCCGCCCGCCACGCCGCATAGTGATCGTAGGGATAGTGATGGACAGCCTTTTCGGGCCCGCCATGAACGCGCCGGTCGGCCTGTTCGTCGCCCTCGAACCCTTCCGAGCCCAGCATCAACGGACGCCCCACGGGACGCTTGTCGATGCCGCTTTTCTGGTCGCTGCCGGGCAGGGGGGCGGCCCGGCCCGTCAGCAGGATGATTTCGGCCATGCTGTCCTCTGGTCGCTGATTGCGGCCAGATTAGCCAAAGCGGCGGCTGGCTCAAGGCTCAGACGGCAATGGCCCGGCGCAAGGCGTCATGGTCCAGATCGCCCGCCTTGCCCTGCATGACCACCGCGCCGCGATCCAGCACGGTGACGCGGTCGGCCAGTTCCAGCGCGAAATCGACATATTGTTCGACCAGCAGGATCGCCATGCGCTTCTGATCGCGCAGGTAACGGATCGCGCGGCCGATATCCTTGATGACCGAGGGCTGGATGCCCTCGGTCGGCTCGTCCAGCACCAGAAGCCGTGGCCGCGTCACCAGCGCCCGGCCGATGGCCAGTTGCTGCTGCTGGCCGCCAGACAGATCGCCGCCGCGCCGATGCGCCATCTCGTGCAGCACCGGAAAAAGGTCATAGACCTCGTCGGGGACATTGCGCTGGCCACGCGGCAGGCCGGCAAAGCCGGTCTCGAGATTTTCGCGCACGCTCAGCAGCGGAAAGATCTCGCGCCCCTGCGGGCATGAGCCGACGCCCGCCCGCGCGCGGGCATAGGGCGCCATCCGGGTCAGGTCGCTACTTCCCAGCAGGATGCGGCCTGAACTGATCGGGGCGCGCCCGGTGATGGCGCGCATCAGGCTGGTCTTGCCGGTGCCGTTGCGGCCCATCACGGCGCTGACCTCTCCGACCGGCGCCTGCAACGAGACACCGCGCAGGGCCTGCGCCGCGCCGTAATACAGGCTGACATTCTCGACGCTCAGCGTCTCGGTTTCGATCTCAGCGGCCAAGATAGACATCGATCACCTCCGGATTGGCGGAAACATGGTCCAGGGGACCCTCGGCCAGCACATGGCCCTGATGCAGCACGGTGACGCGGCAATTGAGCGCGCGGACAAAGTCCATGTCATGCTCGACCACAACGATGGAATGCTCGCCCGCCAGATCGCGCAGCAGGTCGGCGGTGCGCATGGTTTCGGCATCGGTCATGCCGGCGGCAGGCTCATCGACCAGCAAAAGCCGTGGCTCCTGCGCCAGAAGCATGGCGATCTCCAGCCATTGTTTCTGGCCGTGGCTCAGTTCACCGGCCAGCCGGCCGGGATCGGCCAGCCGCACCAGATCCAGCAGCCGGGCGCGCTCGCGGCTGGCGGTCGCGCGGTCGGGGCCGCGCAGCGCCGACCAGACGTCGCGCGGGCCGGCCAGTGCCAGATCGATGTTTTCCCCGACCGTCAGGCTTTCGATGACCGTGGGTTTCTGGAACTTGCGGCCGATGCCCAGCCGTGCCGTTCCGGCCTCGTCCAGCCGGGTCAGGTCATGGGTGGTGTCAAAGAACAGGGTGCCCTGATCGGGGCGGATCTTGCCGGTGATCAGGTCCATCATCGTGGTCTTGCCAGCGCCGTTCGGGCCGATGATGGCGCGCAGTTCGCCCTTGCCGATGGCAAGGTTCAGGTCGTTGATCGCCCGGAACCCGTCAAAGCTTTTCGACACATTGTCGATATTGAGAATGCTCATGCGGCGACCTCCTGCGGTTTGCGGGCGGGTTTCAGCCCTTCGAGTGCGCCGACGATGCCGCGCGGCAGGTAAAGCGTGACCAGAATGAACAGCGCCCCCAGCGCGTAAAGCCAGGCATCGGGCAGCCAGCCGGTCAGCAGCGTCTTGGCCAGCGCCACGACCATGGCGCCAAGCGCCGCGCCGACCAGCGTGCCGCGTCCGCCAAGGGCGACCCAGATGACGATCTCGATGCTGTTGGCGGGGGCGAATTCGCCCGGGTTCACGATGCCGACCTGCGGCACGTAAAGCGCGCCGGCGACGCCCGCCATCATGGCACTGACGGTCCAGACGAAAAGCTTGTATTCCTCGACCCGGTAGCCAAGGAAACGGGTGCGGCTTTCGGCGTCGCGCACGCCCACCAGCACCCGGCCCAGATGGCTTTGGGTGATCGCCCGCGCGATCAGCAGCCCTGCCGCCAGTGCCAGCGCCGAGGCGATGAACAGCCCCAGCCGCATCCCCGGCGAGGATAACGGAATGCCCAGCAGATCCTTGAAGTCGGTCAGCCCGTTATTGCCGCCAAAGCCCATTTCGTTGCGGAAGAATGCCAGCATCAGGGCATAGGTCATCGCCTGGGTGATGATCGACAGATAGACCCCGTTCACCCGCGCCCGGAACGCGAACCAGCCAAAGATGAATGCAAGCGCCCCCGGCACCGCCACGACCAGCAGAAGCGTTGCCGCGAAACTGTCCGACGCACCCCAGAACCACGGCAGGCTGTCCCAGTTCAGGAAGACCATGAAATCGGGCAGATCCGGATTGGCATAGACGCCGCGCGCGCCGATCTCGCGCATCAGGTGCATGCCCATGACATAGGCCCCCAGCGCGAAAAATGCGGCATGGCCCAGAGACAGGATGCCCGCATAGCCCCAGACAAGGTCCAGCGATACCGCCAGCAGTGCATAGCACAGGTATTTGCCGACAAGCTGGACGGCATAGTCGGGCAGGACCTGCCCCTGCATCAGCGGGATGGCGATGGTCAGGACGAACAATCCGGACAGGAATACGGCCATATTGCGATTGGTCTGGCGCATCTCAGCTCTCCAGCGCGCGGCCACGGGTCGGGAACAGACCGCGCGGGCGTTTCTGAATGAAAAGTATGATGAAGATCAGGATCAGCACCTTGGCCAGCATCGCGCCGGCCATGGGCTCGGCCAGCTTGCCCGCGATCCCAAGCGTGAAGGCCCCGGCCAGCGTTCCCCAAAGCGAGCCCGCGCCGCCGAACACGACGACCATGAAGCTGTCGACGATATAGCCCTGTCCAAGATTGGGCGAGACATTGTCGATCTGGCTGAGCGCCACGCCCGCAAGCCCGGCGATGCCGGCGCCAAGGCCGAATGTCAGCGCGTCGACCTTGCCGGTGCGGATGCCCAT
>JAGPGI010000270.1 GCA_018056045.1 Paracoccus sp. (in: a-proteobacteria) | reverse complement strand
GCCAGAGGGGCCGAGGCCTCGATGATGGTCACATCCACGCCATCGACCTGGATCCGCGTTTCGCGGCCCAGGGTGACGACAGAGACATCGCCGGTGGCGGAACTGCCATCGGGGGCGGTGCAGGCAGTCGGGTTGAGATTGATCGGCAGCTCGTCCTGCGATGGTACGAAATCGCCCACCTGCGAGGTCTGCGCGGTATCGGCATAGCCGACCAGCCGGTCCCCGCGACCTCGCCGTCCTCGTTCGTGGCGGCGATCGGCTGGTCGTCGTCCTCGTCATCAAAAATGCCTAACAAAACCAGCGCGCTGATTGAACCGATCAGCGCCAGCAACATGGGGCGCATGGCATTCACCTGAGAATCTGAATTCATAACGCAGCATTTCTGAAATCCGGATCGCGGATAAATCAGCCGGGTTTGCCGTGGCTTTCGCAATTCCGTGGGGTTTGCCATAAGGCGGCCATGCCCGAGACCTTGCCCATTGATGCCGTCCTGCCTGATCTGCGTGCCGCGCTGGCGGCGCATGGCCGCGCCGTGCTGATGGCGCCGCCCGGCGCGGGCAAGACGACACGGGTGCCCTTGGCGCTTTTGCCGGTCATTCAGGGCCGCATCGTCATGCTCGAGCCGCGCCGCCTTGCCGCCCGCGCCGCCGCCGAGCGCATGGCCGAAACGCTGGGCGAGCCCTTGGGCCGGACCGTCGGCTATCGGATCAGGGGTGAGGCCGTTCCCGGTGCCCGCATCGAGGTGGTGACCGAAGGGATCCTGACCCGGATGATCCAGTCCGACCCGGCGCTGGACGGGATCGGCGGCGTGATCTTTGACGAATTCCACGAACGCAGCCTGAATGCCGATCTGGGCCTTGCCCTGACATGGGAGGCGCGTCAGGCCCTGCGCCCCGATCTGGCGTTGCTGGTGATGTCGGCGACGCTGGATGCCGAACCCGTCGCGCTGCTGCTGGATGCGGCGCCGGTGATCCGCTCGGAGGGTCGCGCCTTTCCGGTCGAAACCCGCTGGCTCGACCGTCCCCTGCCTGCCGGTGCACGGCTGATCCCCGAGGCCGCGCGGCTGGTCCACGAGGCCGAGGCCGCCACCCGCGACATCGGCGGCACCATCCTGGCCTTTCTGCCGGGTGAGGGCGAGATCCGCCGCGTCGCCGCCGCGCTGAACACGGATGCCGAGATTGTGCCGCTATACGGGGCGATGGATTTCAAGGCGCAGCGGGCGGCGATGCAGCCGGCGCAAGGCGGGCGGCGGCGGATCGTGCTTGCGACCTCGATCGCGGAAACCTCGCTGACCATCCCGGATGTGCGGGTGGTGGTCGATGCCGGCCGCGCGCGGCGCGCGCGCTTTGACCCCGGCAGCGGCATGTCGCGGCTGGTCACCGAACGCGTCAGCCGCGCCGAGGCCGAACAGCGCCGGGGCCGTGCCGGTCGGGTTGCGCCGGGCATCTGCTACCGGATGTGGGCCCGCGCCGAGGAGGGCGCGCTGCCCGCATTCGCGCCCCCCGAAATCGCGGTTGCCGATCTGGCCGGGCTGGCGCTGGAACTGGCCAACTGGGGGTCGGACGGGCGCGATCTGGCTTTTCTGACCCCGCCGCCCCATGCCGCGCTGACCGAGGCCCGCGCCCTGCTGCAGGATCTTGGCGCGCTGGACGCGCAAGACCGCATCACCGCCCATGGTCGGGCGCTGGTCGCGCTGCCGCTGCATCCGCGTCTGGGGCATATGCTGATGCTGGCGGGCCGCGACGCCGCCGATCTGGCGGCGCTGATGGCCGAGCGTGATCCTCTGACCGGCGCGCCGGCCGACCTGACGCTGCGGCTGCGCGCCATTCGCGACCTGAGCGCCTATCAGGACCGCCACCTCTGGCCGGCCAATCCCGGCACGCTGCACCGCATCCGCGACGAGGCGAAACGCCTGCGGCGCATGGTGCCCGCGGGGCAGGGCCTCTCGCCCGGGGCCATGGCCGCGCTGGCCTATCCCGACCGGATCGGTCTGCGGCGCAAGGGCGAGCAGCCGCGCTATGTGCTGTCGGGCGGCAAGGGCGCGGTGCTGACTGACGGCGACACGCTGGCGGCCGCGCGCCTGATCGTCGCCACGGACCTTGACGGCGACGCGCGCGAGGCCCGCATCCGCATGGCCGCACCCGTCGACGAGGCCGAACTGCGCGCATTGTTCACCGACCGGATCGAGACGGTCGAGACGGTTGAATGGTCGCGGCGCGAGAACCGCGTCCTGGCCCGGCGCCAGGAAAGACTGGGCGCGCTGGTGCTGGCCGACCGCGCGCTGGACGATCCCGACCCGCAGGCCATGGCCCGCGCCGCCTTCGAGGGGCTGCGCGCGAACGGTCTAAGCTGGGCGCCTGCCGCCGCCCGGCTGCGTGCCCGCATCGCGCTGACCCCCGATCTGGGGCCGGTCGATGACGACAGCCTGCTGGCGGATCCCGACTGGCTGCTGCCTTGGCTGGGCCGGGTGCGGACGCTTTCGGACCTGCGCGCGCTGGATCTGACCGAGGCGCTCAAGACCCGCATCGGCTGGGACGGCCAGCAGCGGCTGAACGATGCGACGCCTGCGCATTTCGTCACCCCTCTGGGCCGCAAGGTGCCCATCGACTATGACCATGAGACGCCCTCGATCGAGTTGAAGCTGCAAGAGCTGTTCGGCGTTGCCCGTCACCCGGTCGTGGGCGGCCGGCCCCTGCGCATCACCATGCTGTCGCCCGGCGCCAAGGTGATCGCGGTGACCACCGACCTGCCCGGTTTCTGGGCCGGAGGTTATGCGGATGTGCGCAAGGACATGCGCGGCCGCTATCCGCGCCACCCATGGCCGGAAAACCCGCTGGAGGCCGACCCGACCACACGCGCCAAGCCCCGTGGCACCTGAGACACAACATCGCTTGCCCCTTGCGTGGCTGGTCGCTAGCAATTCTGCGAAACCGAAACATTGTCTGGAAAGAGTCTCATGTCGTCCCAAACCCCCACCTCGCCCGTTTCGACGGGCCGCTTTGTCCTCCAATATCTTATTTACCTGATTGGCGGAGGCGTTCTGGTCTTTGCCGCATACTGGGCGCTTGAGCGGTTCGCCGGCTATCAGGGCAGCAGCGGCAATGCCATGGGGCTGATCCTGCCCACCGTCGCGGGGATGTCGACGGCGGCAGGATGGTACAGCAAGCACAAGACCCGTCCCGGCAGCGGCCAGCTCTGGAAACTGGCGCTGATCTGCGGCCTCATCACGATCCTGATCAATGCCGCGATCATCGTGGTCTATTATCAGAGCGGCCTCTTGCAGGAGGCGCTGGGCGGTCAGCCCCTGGACAGCGAAGACATGCAGATCTTTGCCGGCGTGCTTGCCGTGATCGGGGTGCTGCTGGTGCTGCTGATCCGGATGGGCATTTGGTTCGGGTTCAGAACCGCCGCGAAACAGGAACAGAAACTGGCCGCGAAACAGGCCGGAAAGTAACCGCTTCATGCCTGCCACGGATCGCGCCCCGGCCCATCAGGGGCCGGGTGCGCAAGTTTCAGGCGTCGCGCATTCCGCGCAGGCGAAATGCCAGCACGATCATGACGATCCCGATCAGCAGCGCGAAGATGCCGATCAGCCAGGCAATGCTCAGCAACCCGGCGGCCGGGATCAGCGCCATCAGGACGCCCCAGATCACCATCAGCAGACCGCTGAGGCCAAGCGCCCATTCGCCCTCGATCTCGGCGCGCAGACGAAAGGCGGCGATGATGCGGAAGATGCCGCCGACCACCGCCCAGATGGCCATCCAGATGATCAGCGCCAGCGCCGTGGCTTCGGGCCAGAACAGCGCCATCAGGCCGATGATGATCGACAGCGCCCCATCCAGCGCCCATGCCCACCAGCCGTCATCCTCGGATTTGCGCTGAAAGGCGACGATGACCGCCATGATGCCGTCAAAGATCGCATAGGCGCCAAAGACGATCAGCAGCAGGTAGACAGTTAGCCCCGGCCAGAACAGGGCCAGCAGGCCAAAGATGACCGCCGCGATGCCGCGCAGCAGCAGGACCCACCAGTTGTCGGCCATCACACGAACAAGATTTTCCACGATATACCCCTCGGAACGGTTGCAACCTTCGCGGTCGAAATTCCCGCATAAGGATAAACCCGCCAAGCGGCAATCGCGGCAGGGTCGCGGGGGATTTTGCCTGCGATCCTGCCGGCATCGTGTCCTTGCGGTCACAATCTCCGGGTCAGCCCAGGCGCGCAGGCAGGCTCATCCCGCGCAAAATCTCCTCGGCCGGCATCGGGCGCTTTCCCTCGCGCTGCGCCTCCAGCACCTCGATGGCGCCCTGCCCGCAGGCGACGCGAAAGCCCGACAGCACCTCTCCCGGCGCCCCCGATCCCGGGATCAGACGCGAGCGCAGCAGCTTCACCCGTTCCTCGCCGATCAGGCACCATGCGCCGGGAAAGGGCGAAAGCCCCCGGATCAGCAGGTCGACCTCTGCCGCAGGACGGCTCCAGTCGATCCGCGCCTCGGCCTTGTCGATCTTGGCGGCATAGGTCACGCCCTCGGCTGCCTGCGGCACAGCGGCAAGCGGCAGCCGT
>JAGPGI010000269.1 GCA_018056045.1 Paracoccus sp. (in: a-proteobacteria) | reverse complement strand
TTTGGGCATGAAAGATGCATCAGAGGCCTCCGGGGAATGGGGTGGCGATTTCCTCGTCGCGCCAGCTGTCTTGACGTTGCAGGACCGACAGACGCTCGACCGGATGGTCGAGGCGCGGCAGGCTGTTCAGAAGGCCCTGTGTATAAGGGTGGCGGGCGTTTTTCAGGTCATGGGCGGGCAGTTCCTCGACCACGCGTCCGGCATACATGATCAGCACCCGGTCGCAGAATTCGGCGACGAGGTTGAGGTCATGGCTGATGAAGATCAGGCCCATGCCACGGTCGCGCACCAGTTTGTCCATGATGCGCAGGACCTCGTTCCTGACCGAGACGTCGAGGGCCGATGTGGGCTCGTCGGCGATCAGGATTTCGGGGTCGGGGGCCAGCATCATGGCGATCATGATGCGCTGGCCCATGCCGCCCGAAACCTCGTGCGGATAGGCGTCGAAGACCCGCTCGGGGTCGCGGATCTGAACGGCGCGGAGCATTTCAAGCGCCTTGTCGCGCGCGGCCTGCGAGGTGGTGCGGGTGTGCAGGCGGTAGCCCTCGGTGATCTGGCGCCCGATGGTCATGACCGGGTTGAGGCTGAATTTCGGGTCCTGCATGACCATGCTGATGCGCGCGCCGCGCAGGGCCCGCATTTGGCGTTCGGGCAAGTTCAGGATCGGCTGGCCGTCAAGCTCCATCCGGTCCGCCGTCACCCGTCCCGGCGGGCGCACAAGACCAAGAATGGCGCGGCCGGTCATCGACTTACCAGAGCCGGACTCGCCCACGACCCCCAGCCTTTCGCGGCCAAGATCGAAGCTGACGCCGCGCACGGCATCGAATGTACCCGAACGGGTCGGAAAGCTGACGCGCAGGTTGCGGACCGACAGAAGCGGGCTCATTCCTTGGCTCCCTTTGGGTCGAGAACGTCGCGCAACCCGTCGCCCAACAGGTTGAAGGCGAGGCTGACGATAAAGATCGCCATGCCGGGCATGGCCGCGACCCACCAGAAATCAAGGATATAGGTCCGCCCGTCCGAGATCATCGCCCCCCATTCCGGCATTGGCGGTTGCGCGCCAAGGCCAAGGAAACCGAGGCCCGCCGCGGAGAGGATGATCCCCGCCATGTCCAGCGCCACCCGCACGATCATCGACGAGATGCAAAGCGGCCAGACATGGCCGATCAGCAGCCGCAAGGGCCCCGCCCCCTGCAGGCGCGCGGCGGCGATGTAATCGGCATTGCGGATGGTCAGCGTCTCGGCGCGGGCAAGCCGCGCATAGGGCGGCCATGAGGTGATCGCGAGCGCCAGCACCGCATTGCCGATCCCCGGTCCAAGCGCCGCGACAAAGGCCAGCGCGAGGATCAGCTTGGGAAAGGCCAGAAAGATGTCGGTGATGCGCATCAGCACCTGATCGACCCAGCCACCGGCAAAGCCCGCAACCGTGCCCACGAAAAGTCCGATCACCGGCGCGACCAGCGCCACGGTGCCGACGATGAACAGCGTGATCCGCGAGCCATAGATCAGCCGCGACAGGATATCGCGCCCCAGCGCGTCCGTGCCCAGCCAGTTTGCCGCTGACGGCGGCTTGAGCCGCCCGGCAAGGTCCTGCGCGAACGGGTCCTTCGGCGCGAGCCATGGCGCGAAGATCGCCATCAGCAGCAGCAGGACCAGAATGATCAGCCCGAACATCGCCAGCTTGTTGGCGCGAAATGTCAGCCAGCCCTGATAGATCGCGCCCAGCCTCGCCTGTGCGCGGGTCTGGGGCGCGTCGGAAAGCAGCCATTCGCGGGTCGGGATATCGCTCATGATGCCCTCGGATCCAGAACGCGGTAAAGAAGGTCCGAAATCAGGTTCAGGCCGACGAAACAGGCGCCGACCAGCACCGTGCCGCCCAGAACCGCATTCATGTCGCCCGCCAGCAGCGCCTTGGTGATGTATTGGCCGATGCCGGGCCAGCTGAAGACGATCTCGGTCAGGACCGAGCCTTCGAGCAGCCCGCCGAAGCTGAGCGCGATCACCGTGATCAGTGGCACGAGGATATTGCGGAAGGCATGCGCCCAGACCACGCGCGCTTCCGACAGGCCCTTGACGCGGGCGGTGGTGACATATTCGGAGGAAAGCTGTTCCAGCATGAAGCTGCGGGTCATGCGGCTGATATAGGCAAGGCTGAAATAGCCCAAAAGGCTTGCCGGCAGCACGATATGGCTGAAGGCATCGCGGAACGCCCCCCAGTCGCCGGCGATCAGGCTGTCAATCAGGATCATCCCGGTCACCGTCGGCACCATGCCGTCATAGATGATGCCCTGCCGTCCCGGGCCGCCGATCCAGCCAAGGATGCCGTAAAACAGCAAAAGCCCCATCAGCCCCAGCCAGAAGATCGGCATCGAATAGCCGACCAGCGCCAGCACGCGGGCGATCTGGTCGACCCAGCCGCCGCGCCGCGCCGCCGCGATCACCCCCAAAGGCACGCCCACGCAGACCCCGATCAGCGTGCCCAGCGTCGCCAGTTCCACCGTTGCCGGAAATACCCGCTTGAGGTCCTCGGACACCGGATGCCCGGTCGAGATCGAGCGCCCGAAATCCCCCTGCAACACCTCGGAGACATAGCGCAGGAACTGCTGCCAGATCGGCTTGTCGAGGCCCATCGCCTGATAGGCCGCGTCATATTGCGCCTGCGTCGCGCGCTCGCCCACCACCTTCAGCACCGGATCGATCGGCATGACGCGACCGATGATGAAGGTGATCAGCAAGAGCCCCAACAGCGTCAGCGCCAGCGAAAGCACCAGCCCGCCAAGGCTGCGCGCGCGCCTGCGCAGCCGCGCGCCCCGATGCGACGGCGCCTCGGCCTTGGGCGGCGTGTCGGCGGGGGGCAGACCCTGCCCCCCGCCGCTGGCTGTGTCGGTCTGGCTCACCCGTTACCCCTTCGTGACCTGACGATACATGGCCGAGCTGACCGCCCCGCCCGATGTCCAGTGCTGGACGTTCTTCTGCATCCCGACCTGTTCGATCTTCTGGAACAGCGGGATGATGGGCGCGATCTCGCGATATTCCTTCTGGATATCCAGATACATCTGCACGCGCTTGTCGGTATTGCCCTCCAGCGTGGCGTCGATGGTGGCCTTGTTCATCGCATCCGGCACCGCCCAGGAGTTGCGCCACGCCAGCTGCGAGATGCCGGCATCGTCGGCATTGTTCGGGTTATAGGCAAAAGTCGAGGCGTTGGTATTCGGGTCGGCATAGTCCGGCCCCCATTCGCCAAGGAAGATCGGCACCTGCCGCGCGCGATAGGCGTCCAGCACCTGCGCCCCGGTCATCTGCTGGATCTCCAGAGTCAGCCCGGCCTGCGCCATGGCGTTCTGCAGCGCCTGCGCGACATTGATATATTCGGGGATGTCGCGGACCACGGTCTTGACGCTGCCCGATGTGACGCCGGCATCGGCCAGAATCTTTTTCGCCTTCTCGACGTCATAGCTCCAGGGATTTTCGTCCGAGGCGCCCAGATAGCCTTCGGGCAGGAAGTTCTGATGCGTCTTCCACTGACCTTTCAGAAAGCTCTGCTCCATCCCCTTGTAATCGACAAGATATTTCAGCGCCTCGACCACCGCCGGGTTTTGCAGCAAGGGGTCTTTCTGGCTCAGCCCCATGTAAAGGATGCGGCCCTTGGGTTCATTTCCGACCGCAAGTTTGTCATTGCCGGTGATGCCATCGACGTCGGTGGGGGTCAGGTTCCACGCCACGTCGATATCGCCCTGCTCCAGCAACAGGCGCTGGGCGCTGCTTTCCTGCACATGGCGCACGATCACCCGCGCCATCGCCGGCGCGCCCTGGAAGTATTCGGCATGGCCGGCCAGCTGCACCATCTCATTGGGACGCCAGCCGCCCAGCGAGAACGGGCCGGAGCCTGCGGAATTGGTCGAAAGCCAGGCATTGCCGAAATCCTCGCCCTCGGCATGGCTCAGCACGGTTTCCTTGTCGACGACCGAGGCGACCTCGGCCGAAAGGCAGTTCAGCACATAGGATTGCGCATAGGGCTGATCCAGTTGCAGCGTCAGGCGGTCGCCCTCGAATGTCACCATCTGCTCGACATTTTCCGGTGTCAGGCCGAATTGCGTCAGGATGAAGGCGGGGGACAGGTTCAGCTTGACCGCGCGCTGCAGCGACCAGGCCGCATCCTCGGCGCGGACCGGGTTGCCGGACTGAAACTTGACGCCCTCGCGGATGGTGAAGGTGATGGTCTTGCCGTCCTCGCTGACCTCCCAGCCCTTGGCGAGACTGGGCTTGATGCCGGCCTGCATATCCATCGGGTCGAAATCGACAAGCTGGTCATAAAGGTTGTTGATGACGTTCTGGCCCGAGAATTCAAAGCTCTGCGCCGGGTCCATGCTGATGATGTCGTCGATCTGCGCCGCGACGACCAGCGTGTCGGCCGGCGTTTCGGCATAGGCGGCGGGCGTCAGCGCCGCCATGGACACAGCCGACGCCAAAAGCAGGGCGCGAAGCGGGAAACGATTCTGCATGATGGTTCTTCCCTGTTGATTGCCCGGTTTTCCGGGGCTGGAATTACAACAGCTTGGCGC
>JAGPGI010000268.1 GCA_018056045.1 Paracoccus sp. (in: a-proteobacteria) | reverse complement strand
ACCTGCCGCAGCCCGAATATGACGCCATTGCCGCCATGGCCGGTCCCCGGCTGGCCGTCCACCGGTTCCGCCCCGATCTGGCGGGGCTGATGGCGGCGGCGCGGGTCTCGGTCTCGCAGGCGGGCTACAACACCGTCTGCGACATGCTGGTGGCGGGCTGCCAGTCGGTGCTGATCCCCTATGCCTCGGGCGGCGAGACCGAGCAGACCCTGCGCGCCGAAAAGCTGGCGGCGCTGGGGTTGGCCTCATTCCTGCCCGAGGACGGGTTGACGCCCGAGGCCATGGCATATGCCATCCGCGCCGCATTGGCGCGCAGCGCGCAGCCGCGCCCGGCCTTGCGGCTGGACGGGGCACAGGAAACCGCAAGGCTGCTGGCCGGGCTGGCTGCGGGCTAGAAACGCTGGATCAACGCGCGCAGCCTTGCGCCGGGATCGGAGCAATGCACGGGCGGGCCAAGGGCCACATTGCGGCAGACCACGCCGGCAATCTCAAGGCTTTGCGCGTCATGGGCATGGCCGAACAGCCAGCCCTGCGGGCGATGGCGGCGCATGATCCGGCCAAGATCCGAGGCAAAGGCCACCGGCGCGCGCGTGCCCGGCGCCAGCAGATCGGGATGCGGCACGTGATGGGTGACGACCATGGCCTGCCCGGCGCAATCCGCCAGCCGGGCCTCCAGCCAGTCGCGCTGCACGGCATGCATATGCTGGATATCCGCGACGCTCAGCTGCCCGCCCCCCGGCCCGGAAATGCGGGTGAAATCGGTCAGCCGGGCGGGATCGGCGGGCAGCCGATAATCGCTCCACAGCGTTGCGCACAAAAACCGCTGGCCTGCGATCACCAGCTCGGCGGTCTGGGCGAAATTCACGCCGTGATCCGTGCATAGCGCGGCAAGCGGCGCGTCCTCGCCCAGCCGCAGCCCGTAATAGTCGTGATTTCCCGGAATGATATGGATGCGCGCAGGGTCCATCCGCCCCGCCAGCCGGGCCAGAAAACGCGGCCATTTGCGCATCGCGGCGTTCGACAGATCGCCCGCGACGATCAGCCCGTCCAGCGCCCGCCATTCCGCGTCCGTCAGCGCCTCAAGCGGATCGCGGCCCTGATGCTTCCACTGGTCCAGATGCAGGTCAGCCGCGACAAGGACGCCGCCGCCGCTCACGGGATGATGCGGGCCTTGTCCGCGACCAGCCCCTCGGTCATGCGGTCAAAGCGCATCTGGGCGATGGCGCGGCCGCCCGATTGGGTAAACAGCGTTCCCGCCTCGCGCCCGTCGGGCATCAGGATCGGGGTGCCGACAGGTGCCGCCCCCTCGATCCCCAGCGTGACGAGGCCCTTGCGCAGCTCGGTCTTGTGTTTCATCCGGGCGGTGACCTCTTGCCCGACATAGCAGCCCTTGCGGAAATCGACGCCGTGCAGGCGCTCGAACCCGGCCTCAAGGATAAAGGTCTCGTTCGGGATCAGCTCGATCAGCGATTCCGGGATGCAATGGGCGACACGGATGGCGTCGAAATCCGTGCCATCGTCTCCGGTCTCGGGGCCGTAAAGCCGCCAGCCAAGCGCCTCGTGCCGGGGGTCGGCGATGGCGCCCGCGGGTGCCGGACCAGTGCCGCGCGAAACGCCCAGCGAAACCGGCTCAAGCGTGACGTTCGAGCGCAGCTTGTACATCGACAGCCGCCGGATCAGGTCGCCCGCCAGCCCTTCATCGACATCGATCAGCAGCCGCTCGCCATCGGGGACGATCAGGAAGTCGGCCAGATACTTGCCCTGCGGCGTCAGCAGCGCCGCCCAGCAGGGCGCATCACCGACCTTGTTCGTGACCAGCCCTTGCAGGAAAGCCACCCGGTCCGGTCCCGAAAGCGCAAGAATCCGACGCATCACTTGTCCCCGAATTGCAGCCGCACCAGCGCCGCATAGACGCCGCCCTGCGCCATCAACTGGTCATGATTGCCCTCTTCGACAACCCTTCCGGCCTCAAGAACGACGATCTTGTCGGCCTGCCGCACGGTTGAAAGGCGGTGCGCGATGACCAGCGTGGTGCGCCCGGCCGACAACTCGTCCAGCGCCTCCTGAACCAGCCGTTCGCTTTGGGCGTCCAGCGCGCTGGTCGCCTCGTCCAGAAGCAGGATCGGCGCGTCGCGCAGCACGGCGCGGGCAATCGCCACGCGCTGGCGCTGCCCCCCCGACAGGGCCGAGCCGCGCGGGCCGGCAGGCGTGTCCAGCCCCTGCGGCAGCGCGTCGGTGAAATCGGCGACATGGGCCGCGATCACCGCCCGGCGCAGCGCCGCGTCGTCCTGATCGTGGCCCAGCAGGATGTTTTCGCGCAGGGTTTCGTCAAACAGCGCCGCATCCTGACTGACGGTCGAGAACTGGTCGCGCAGCGTCGACAGCGTGAATTCGCGCAAAGGCACGCCGCCCAGCGTGATCTGCCCGGAATCGGGATCGATCATCCGCGTCAGCAGGTTGAAGACCGTGGATTTCCCCGCCCCCGATGGCCCGACCAGCGCCGTGGTCTGGCCAGCCTCGGCGGTGAATGTCAGCCCGTTCAGCACCGGATGGCTGTCATAGGACAGGCGCACATCCTGCAACCGGATCGTGGTGTCGGGCGGCGGCTGCATGCGCGGCCCCGAAGTGATCGCCGGCCGCATGTCCAGAACTGCATAGATCCGCTCAAGGCTGGCGGCGGCGATCTGCCACGTGCCCGCCAGACTGCCCAGCCGGCGCAGCGGCTGGAAAGCCAACGCCATGGCGGTGAAAAACGACATGAAGTCGCCAACCGTGCGTTCGCCCCGCGTAACCTCGGCGCCGCCAAGGGCCAGCACGCCCACAAAGCCCAGCCCGGTGACGATATCGACCAGCGCCGGCACCGTCGCGCCAATCGCCGACATCTTGATCTGGCCCTGCCGGATGCGGTCGACGATCTGGGCGAAACGGCTGGTCTGGTAAGTCTCCATCCGGTTCAGCTTGACAGCGTTGATGCCATGCAGGACCTCGTCCAGCCGCGTCGCGCGCTGGCTGGCATTGACGCGGTTCTGCCGCATCTTGCGGCGGATATAGCGCTGCACCAGTACCGTGGGCAGGATCAGCAGCGGCGCGCCGATCAGCGCCGCCAGCGTCCAGCCCGGATCGACCGCGATCGCCACCCCGAACAGCGCGACCAGCGACACCACGTCCCGCCCCGCCCCCGAGATAAAGGTGGACCACACCCCCTGCACGGCGATGCTGTCGCCCTGCACCCGCTCGATCAGGGCGCCGGGCGGGTTCTTCTGGAAAAAGCTGCTGTCCAGCGTCATGATGTGGCGCAGCATGTCGATCTGCATCTTGGTGGACACCGCCAGCGAAACCGAGGTCATCAGGCTGCGATTGATGACGAAAGTCGCGGCGCGGATCAGGAACAACGCAAAGATCACGCCGCCCACCCACCAGATCGCGTCGGTATCGCCGCCGACAAAGACGCGGTCGAACAGCGGCTTCAGCATCCAGCTGAGCACACCCAGCGTCGAGCCCTCGATGACCAGAAAGAACAGCGCCAGCAGGATGCGCGCCCAATAGGGGTTCAGATAGTCGCGCCACATGCGGGCAAACAGATTGGCCGTCTTTTCTAGTCGTTCCGCCATCATGTCCCCGGCACTCGGTCTGGCAAAAAGGGATAAGCCGCATGGGCCGCCGGGGCAAGCGGCTAGGATGCGTGCGTGGCGTTGACCTTCCTTCGGGGTCGTCCTACCGATGGCGCGACGATATAAGGTTTTTCGCATGAGCTTCGCCCAGGGCCACCCCGTCATCGCCATTCCCGGCCCCTCGCCGACGCCTGATCGGGTGCTGCGCGCCATGCATCGCGCCTCGCCCGACATCTATGGCGAGGCGATCGCCGTGGAAAACCACGCCATGGTCGCCGGACTCAAGCGGCTGGCCGGCACCTCGGCCCATCTCGCGGTCTATATCGGCAATGGCCATGCCGGGTGGGAGGCCGCCAATACCAACCTGCTGAACCGGGGCGATCATGCGCTGGTGCTGACCTCGGGGCATTTCGGGCGCGCCTGGGCGGGGTCCGCCCGCGCGCTTGGCATTTCGGTCGAAGAGCTGGATTTCGGCGCCGCCGCCCCCGATCCGCAGCGTCTGGCCGAGCGGCTGGCGCAGGACCCCGAAGGCCGGATCACCGCCGTTCTGGTCTGTCAGGTCGATACCGCCAGCTCGGCCCGCGCCGATATCCCGGCGCTGCGGCGGGCCATGGGCGATCACCCGGCATTCTTCTGCGTGGATGCTATTGCCTCGCTGGGCTGCGAGCCGATGCATATGGACGACTGGGGCGTCGATCTGCTGGTCTCGGCCAGCCAGAAGGGGCTGATGACCCCGCCCGGCCTGGCCTTTGTCTGGGTCTCCGAACGGCTGCGGGCGCGGGGGCGGACCGATCTGGCCACGCCCTATTGGGACTGGGCGCCTCGGATCGAGGCACAGGAATTGTGGCAATATTGGGGCGGAACGCCGCCGGTTCAGCATGTCTATGGCATGAACGAGGCCCTGCGCATGCTGCTGGACGAGGAAACCCTGCCCCGCGCATGGGCCCGCCACGAAGGG
>JAGPGI010000267.1 GCA_018056045.1 Paracoccus sp. (in: a-proteobacteria) | reverse complement strand
TCGTCGGGCTGAACCGGCCCGCGGCCGGCACCGTGCGGGTGCTGGGACAGGATGTCAGCAAGCTGGCCGGCCCCGCGCGCGAGGCGCTGGAACGGCGCTGGGGCGTGCTGTTTCAGAACGGGGCGCTGTTTTCCTCGCTCAATGTGCGCGAAAATGTCGAGGTGCCGCTGCGCGCCGTCCCCGACCTGCCGCCCGAGACGCGCTCGGCGCTGGCCGAACTGAAGGTCTCGATGGCGGGGCTGCCGTGGCTTGCCAATGACAAATACCCTTCGGATCTGTCGGGGGGGATGAAAAAGCGTGCCGGTCTGGCGCGGGCGCTGGCGCTGGACCCCGAGATTGTCTTTCTGGACGAGCCGACCGCCGGGCTGGACCCGATCGGCGCCGATGCCTTCGACCGGCTGATCCTTGAGCTGCGCGATTCCCTGAACCTGTCGGTTTTCATGGTCACGCATGATCTGGACACGCTGCACACATGTTGCGACCGGATCGCGGTCCTGGCCGAAAAGCGCGTCTTGACCACCGGCACCATGGCCGAGATGCTCGAGGTCGATCATCCTTGGGTGCATGAATATTTCCACGGGCCCCGCGCCCGTGCCGCGACCGCATCGGATCGCGGAGGTAAGGAGTAGCATATGGAAACCAAGGCAAATTTCGCCCTGATCGGCGCCTTTACCATCCTTGGCTTTCTGGGCCTGCTGGCATTTCTGATGTGGTTCGCCAAGCTCGAGATGGATCGCCAGTTCGCCTATTACGACATCTATTTCAACGAGGTGTCGGGGCTTGGCGTCTCGTCCGAGGTGACCTTTGCCGGCCTGAGCGTGGGCAAGGTCGTCGACATGGTGCTGACCGATGACGACAACGGCGTCGTGCGCGTCCGCGTCGAGGTGAACGAGGACACCCCCGTGCGCGAGAATTCGACCGCCGCGCTGGAAATTCAGGGCGTAACGGGCGTGGCCAATGTCGCCATCACCTCGGGGACGCCCAACGTGCCCCTGCTCAAGCGCGAGGATGGCCACCCGCCGGTGATCGTGGGCAATGCCTCGGTGCTTGAGACGCTCAGCAACGAGGGGCCGCAGATGATCTCGCGGCTGAACACCGTGGCCGAGCAGCTGACGATCCTTTTGGGCGACGAGAACCAGATCCGCGTGCGCAACATCCTCGCCAATGTCGAGCATTCCAGCGCCAATCTGGATCAGGCGCTGGACGATGTCAGCGGCGCGACCGAGGCGATTGCCGATGCCGCCGGGGACTTCAAGGCCTTTGGCGACAAGCTGGGCACGCTGTCGGAAACGGCGGAAACCACGCTCAACAAGCTCACCGAGACCGCGACCAATGCCGATACCACGCTGGCCTCGGCCACCGGGGCGCTGGACGAGGCGCGCGGCTATATCGCGGGCGACCTGAAAACGCTGACCGGCAACCTCAATGACACCGCCGCCACGCTGCGCGAGGAGCTGCCGCCGCTGGCAACGCGCCTGCGCACCACGCTGGACAATGCCGACCCGCTGATCGAGATCACCAAGGAGACGATGGGCTCGGCCGCGCGCACCTTTGACGGCGCCGACCGCATCATCAACGAAGAGATCGGCCCCGTCGCCTCGGATCTGCGGGTGACGCTGGGCAAGGCCAATGACGCGATCGACACCGTCGTGACCGACATCCCCGGCATCATCGACAACATCCGGAGCGCCGCCGAATCCGCCGACAGCGCCTTTGGCAGCCTGCGCGGCATGCTGGACGGCGCCCGCAACCAGGTCGTCGCCTTCACCCGCGACGGGCTGCCGCAATATTCGCGCTTGGCCGCAGACCTGCGCAGCGTGGCCGAGAATATCGACGCGCTGGTGACTTCGCTGCGACGCAACCCGTCGCGCATCCTCTCGGGGCCAAAAGCCCCTGAATTCCGCCGCTGACCCCATGCCCGAGGAGACCAAGATGCGTTTTCCCACCGCCGCCCTTCTTGCCCTGAGCCTGACTGCGGCCCTGCCCGGTTGCGGCGTCATCAAGGCGCTTGAGGGCGAACCCGACCGCGATGTGTTTGAACTGCGCCCGCCCTCGGACGTGCCGATGAAATGCGGCCGGGGCCGCGTGGCCGAACTGGTGATCGAGCCGCCCAAGACCCGCGGCACGCTGGATACCGACCGGATCATGATCCGCCCCTCGGCGCTGCAGACCCAATACCTGCCCGATTCGCGCTGGGGCGACACGGTGCCGGTGACGTTGCAGACGCTTCTGGTGCGCGGCTTCAGCCTTTATGACGTCTGGACCCATGTCGGGCGGGTGCCGCTGGGCACGGCGGGCGACTATGCCATCATCAGCGAGATCAACGACTTCAACGCCGAGGTCTCGGGCGACGGCGCCATCGTCAAGATGACCGTCGATGCCCAGATGGTGCGCGAAGCGGATGCGACCGTGGTCTCGCGCGGGCATTTCGTCACCTCCTCGACGGCGGCCTCGACCAAGACGGCGGATCTGGTTCCGGCCTTCGACGCCGCCGGCCAGCAGCTTGTGGCCCAGATGACCGCATGGGGGCTGAAGGCCGTGGGCGTGAACGCCGAGCGCTGCCGCTAGCCCGCGTCGGGACGACGACCCCTAGCCCGCGTCGGGACGACGACCGCGCCGGAACAGGCTGGCGCGGTCATAAAGGTCCTCGAGCCTTTTCATGCGGGCCTCGGTCTCGGGCCAGGTATGTTCCTGCACCGCCGCCAGCAGCGTTTCGACCAGCACCAGCATCGCCACCGAACTGTCCCAGGCCGAGGGCACCTCGATCTGCGCGGAAAAGCGGAACCGGGCATGGGACGCGATGGGGCTGACCCATGGATCGGTGATCAGCACGATTTCGGCGCCGCGCTCGACCGCCAGTTCGGTCAGTTGCAGGATCGTGCTTTCATAGCGGCGGATGTCAAAGACGATCAGCACATCGCCCGGCCGCAGATCCAGCAGCGCCGGCGGCCAGGCGTTCGAGACCCCCTGCATCAGCGACACCCCCGCCCGCACGATGCCAAGCTGGGTGACCAGATAATCGGCCAGCGCATGGGTGATTCGTCCGCCGGTGACGAAAATGCGCCGCGCCGGATCGGCCAGCATCGCCGCGCAGGCATCGAATTCGGCATGGTCGATCCGGCCCAGCGTCACCGACAGATTGGTCAGCACCGCATCGGCAAAGCGGTTCAGGATATGGGTCTGCGGCACGCCATGGGTCCAGCGCGCATGCTTGGACAAGGGCGATTCCAGCCGCGCCTCGACCTCGGCGCGCAACTGCGCCTGGAACTCGGGATAGCCGCGAAACCCCAGCTTTTGCACCAGCCGCAGCACCGTGGGTGTGCTGACCCCGGCCTCGCGCGCAAGCTGCGGCATCGAGCCAAGCCCCGCCACCGGATAATGCCGCGTCAGATGCCCGGCCAGCAGGCGCTCGGACGGGGTCAGCGCCCCGAACCGCTGGGCAAGCCGGTCCTCGATCATGCCCGAAGGCGTGGGGGCATCGGACATGTGCTGATCCTTTAGCCAGAAAATCGGGATGTGCCGGGGGCCGGCCCCGTAAAGATCGTAACAGAGAAAACCTATACTGAAAAATAATTGACAGACATGGTCCGCCTGATCCAGCCTGTTCTTGCAGGAGGCCGGAATGACTGATGACACGCCATTCTTCGGGATCGAGAACAGCGACGCCGGCAGCGCCGTGGTTCTGGTCTGCGAGCACGCCTCGAACGCCTTTCCGGCGCCATGGGATGACGGGCTGGGGCTGAGCGAGGACCAGCGCCACGCCCATATCGCCTGGGACCCCGGTGCGCTGGGGGTGGCGCGCGGGCTGGCGCAGGCGCTGGACGGAGCGCTGATCCATGCCCGGGCCTCGCGGCTGATCTATGACCTGAACCGCCCGCCCCACGCGCCCGGCGCCATGCCCGCGCGCAGCGAGATCCACGACATTCCCGGCAATAGCGCGATTCCCGCCGCCGAGCGGCTGGCCCGCACGCGGGCGCATTACCTGCCCTTTCATGCCGCGCTGGCGGATCTGCTGGCCTGCCGCCTGGCGCAGGGGCTGAACCCGGTTCTGATCACCGTCCACAGCTTTACCCCGGTCTATTTCGGCCAGCCGCGCGCGGTCGAATTCGGGCTGATCCACGATGCCGACGACCGGCTGGCCCGCGCCATCTGCGCGCAGGAGACCGGGCTGCTGACCCGGCTGAACGAACCCTACAGCGCCGCCGATGGTGTCGCGCATATGCTGGCACGGCATGCCACTCCGCTTGGCCTGCGCCATGCCATGCTGGAGATTCGCAACGATCTGATCGCCACGCCCAAGGCACAGGCCGCCATGGCCGCCCGCCTTGCTCCGGCGATCAAGGCAGCCATGAATGAGGTCGGATGATGCCGAACTGGGCGATTTCCTATGTGAAAGGCGTCGAGGCGGTGAATTACCGTCTGGGCCGCATTGCGATGTATCTGCTGTTCGCGATCATGGCGATCCTGCTGTGGTCCTCGGTCACCAAGTTCGCCAAGATCCCGGCGCTGTGGACGCTGGAAATGGCGCAGTTCACGCTGGTCGCCTATTACCTGCTGGGCGCGCCCTATTCGATGCAGCT
>JAGPGI010000266.1 GCA_018056045.1 Paracoccus sp. (in: a-proteobacteria) | reverse complement strand
ATCTGATGATCGCCGCCCGCAAGGGCAGCCCGCTGGCCGTCGGCCATGGCGAGGGCGAGATGTTCATCGGCTCGGACGCGGTGGCGCTGGCGCCCTTTACCGACCGCATCACCTATCTTGAGGATGGCGATCACGCCATCATCCGCCGCTCGGGCGCCGAGATCTTTGACGCCGAGGGGCGTCCTGCGAACCGCGAAATCGCCCAGATCGATGTCGGCGCGACCCAGATCGACAAGGGCGGCTATCGCCATTTCATGGCCAAGGAGGTCGCCGAACAGCCGGTGGTGCTGGGCGATGCGCTGAGCCATTACATCAAGGGCGACCGGATCGTCCTGCCCGAGGCGCTGGATTTTCGCGACGTGGACCGGCTGACGCTGGTCGGCTGCGGCACCGCCTCGCTTGCGGCCTATGTGGGGCGCTACTGGTTCGAAAGCCTTGCCGGGCTGCCCTGCGATCTGGATGTGGCCTCGGAATTCCGCTATCGCGAGCCGCCTTTGTCGCCGAAAAGCTGGGCGCTTTTCGTCAGCCAGTCGGGCGAGACCGCCGATACGCTGGCGGCGCTGCATTACGCCCGCGACAAGGTGGCCAAAACCATCGGCGTGGTGAATGTGGGCACTTCGGCCATCGCGCGGGACGCCGATATCGCCCTGCCGACGCTGGCCGGAATCGAGGTCGGCGTGGCCTCGTCCAAGGCGTTCACCTGCCAGCTTGCTGTGCTTGCGGTGCTGGCGCTGAAGGCCGCGCATGATCGCGGCCGGCTGACGGACGCGGAACTGCGCGCGCATCTGGACGACCTGCGCGCCATGCCCGGGCTGCTCAACCAGGCGCTGGGGATCAGCGACGAATGCCGCCGCCTTGCCGGCTGGCTCAGCGAGGCGCAGGACGTGCTGTATCTGGGCCGCGGCGCGCTTTACCCGGTGGCACTGGAAGGCGCGTTGAAGCTCAAGGAACTGAGCTATATCCATGCCGAGGGCTATGCTTCGGGCGAACTCAAGCACGGGCCGATCGCGCTGATCGACCGCAACGTGCCGGTGGTCGTGGTGGCGCCGCGTGATGCGCTGTTCGACAAGACCGTCTCGAACATGCAGGAGGTCATGGCGCGTCACGGGCAGGTGCTGCTGATCTCGGATGCCGAGGGGATCGCGACGGGCGGCCATGGCGTGCGGGCCACGCTGACCATGCCCTCGGGCGGAGGGGTGTTCCAGCCGATCCTTTACGCGGTGCCGATGCAATATCTGGCCTATCATACGGCGGTGGCCAAAGGCACCGACGTGGACCAGCCCCGCAATCTGGCGAAATCGGTGACGGTGGAATAGGCGGCGGGCAAGGAGGGGCACGATCAGGGTTTCGGGGCCGATTGCAAATCTTGGCCGACGGTGCGGGATGTGCTCTCGGGGGCGCTCTCATCGGACGGCAGGTATGGTCACCCCAACGACGCCTTTTGGAAATGGCGGATGGCCAATGTCTCAGCCCTTTCGCCCGATCGCACTGGCCTGCCTCGTGGGCGTTCTGGTCATGGCGCAGGCCTATGTCCCGCCATTCACCTCCATGGTGCCGTAACCGGCACTTTGGCGAGGGGGGGCTATCGCCGGGAAAACCTTTTTAATCAGTTGCATGAGTGGATCAGACGCGGCATGGCTGCGCGCAAGGGCAGGGGCGCCCTGCAGAGGCATCGGATCACCTGCCATACGAGATTTCCTTGACGCATAGACACTTGGCGGCCGGTCCGGCGGCCCTGTGGCCGTGCCGGGACCGGGGATTGGCTTCACCGGGGCTGGCATGCATACTCCTGGCAGTTTTGTCCGATTCATTCTTCCGCGGAGGCCTTTGCGATGAACGCCCCCCTGCGTCAGTCCGAACGTCTCGGGCGTCTGACCACAGCTTTTGGCACGGACACGCTTGCGCTGCTGCGTTTCGACGGCTCCGAACATCTCAACGAGCTTTTCGAATACCGGGTCGAGGCATTGGCCACCCGCAATGATCTGGATTTCGATGCGCTGATCGGCACCCACGCCACCGTCGAGATCGAAGGTCGCGCCGGTATCGAGGCCTTTGACGGGATCGTCACCCAGACCCGCTGGGCCGGGGTGGGCGAGAACGGGCACCGCTACGACCTGACCTTGCGGCCGTGGTTCTGGCTGGCGAGCCGGCGCCGCAACCAGCGGATCTTTCACGACATGACCGTGGTGCAGATCCTGACCGAGCTTCTGGCCGATTATGCCGGGCTTGGCGATCCGGCGATCGAGTTCCAGCTTTCGCAGGACTATCCGTCGCAGGAATATACCGTCCAGTATCGCGAATCCGATCTGGATTTCGCCCGCCGCCAGATCGAGCGCGCCGGCATCAGCTTTCATTTCCGGCACGCCGCGGGCAGCCACACGCTGGTCTTGACCGACGACGTGCTGGCGCATGAGACGATCGGGGCGCTGCCCTACAAGTCCTATGACGGCCATCATCAGGCCGAGGGCGAGCATTTCTGGGACTGGGCGCCCGAGCGCAACCTGACCACCGGCGCCATCCGGCTGACCGATTACAACTTCAAGAAGCCCGATCAGGCCATGGAGGTGGACCGGCTGGGCGACGCCGCCCATGCGCAGGGCACCATCGAATGCTTTGACTGGCCCGGCGACTATCTGGCGCAGGATGTGGGCAAGATCGTCGCCGGATTGCGCATGAACCAAGAGCGGGGCGGCGACCGCCGCAACCGTGCGGTGGGCGATTGCGTCAGCCTGCGGGTGGGCAAGCGGGTGACACTCTCGGGCGATCCGGTGCCGGGCACGGGCGAGACCTATCTGTGCCTTTCGGCCAACCACCATTTCGTCAGCGAGGCTTACGGCTCGGGCGGTCAGGGCAGCGACGGCTATGCCTTTACCGGGGCATATACGCTGATGCCGGACACGGCACCTATGCTGCCGCCGCGTCGCACCGCGGTGCCGGTGGTCCACGGCCCGCAGACGGCGATGGTGGTGGGCGAGGGCGAGATCGACTGCGACGAATACGGGCGCATCCTCGTGCGCTTTCACTGGGATCTGGCGGGCGCGCATTCGATGCGCTGCCGGGTCAGCCAGAACTGGGCCGGCGCCGGCTGGGGCGGCATGGTGATCCCCAGGATCGGCATGGAGGTGGTGGTCGAGTTCCTCGAGGGCGATCCCGACAAGCCCCTGGTCACCGGCTGCGTCTATAATGGCAAGAACGATGCGCCCTATGATCTGCCCGGCAACAAGACCCGCTCGACCTTTCGCACCAGCACGCATGGGGGCAAGGGCTTCAACGAGCTGCGTTTCGAGGATCAGCAGGGCGGCGAGGAAATCTATCTGCACGGGCAGCGCGATCTGAACGTGCTGGTCAATAATGACCGCTCTTCGATCGTGCGCGGCAATCACCTCGACAAGATTTTCGGCGACGAGATCCGCGCCACCAATGGCAGCCGCCGCCAGCACATCGCCGGCGCGTCCGAGGAGACCATCCTTGGCAATCTGTCGATCTCGGTCGGAAACCAGCATCGCAGCCAGCGCCTGATGGATTCGGGGCGGTTTTTCGACCATGCCCCCAAATCGGGCGAGCTGACGGTTTTCCCCGGCTTCAAGCGCGACATGCGTCTGGGACAGGGGCATGGCGATCAGGGCTCGTTCCATATCGAGACCCAGGGCGGTTTCATGGTCGATGCCAAGAAAGGCGTCGAACTGCGCGCCGTGCATGGTTTCGATCTGAACACCCAGCAGGATATCGACCTGCAGACCGCCGCCAAGATGAGCATTTCCGGCGGCACGGGCGTCAGCATCGATACGCCGCAGACCATGTCGCTGAGCGCCGGCCAGACCCTGACGCTGAGCTGCGGCAGGGCGCGGATCGTTCTGCATGCGGACGGCGCCATCGTCCTTGACGGCACCAGCGTCAGCACGCTGGCGACGGGTGTCGTGCGGACCAAAGCCAGACAGATTGAGAATAACTGATGCCAAGACCCTCACTTGCCCTCGTCGCGGGCGCGCTCATGCTTCTGGGGGCCTGCAAGGCCGAAACCGCCGAGCTGGGGCTTGCCTGCGAAGCCGATGCGGCGGCCACCGTCGCCCGCAGCAGCGCCATCGCCTATGGCGTCGAGATCCCCGCGCCGCAGGTCGAGGGGGTGCATCCTCTGAAGGAAAGCGATCTTTTCGCGGTCGAGATGGGGGACCCCGAAAAGCTGGGGCTTCTGGCCTCGGATGCCACCGGCGCCTTTCACCATGTCGTCTGCAAGGACGCGCTTTGCACGGTCGATGAGGCCAGCGCGCTGCTAGCGATGTGCCGCAATGAACGCCAGTGCAAGATCGTGGGCGCGGTTCGGGAAAAGACATTCTTTCCGCTCTATCTGAGCGATTCAGACGGCGGGCATGTCTGTTCGCCGCGTTGGGGGTAGAGGGGTGAACTCGTTTCCTTACGGCAAGGACCTGAAAAAGGTCCATGAATGGATCGGGCAGGAGGATTGCCCGTCCAATAGCTGGCATATCCAGTATCTGGGCGGCGCGGCCTCGCTTGACGATTGCGAGTTCCATTTCCTGATGCATGGCATGGACAATCTGGTGACCGCACATTGCGTCCTGAAAGGCGGCGGTC
>JAGPGI010000265.1 GCA_018056045.1 Paracoccus sp. (in: a-proteobacteria) | reverse complement strand
GGCGGCGATTTCGGGGTCCGGCTCGGCCGATACGGCGGCGATCAGCGCCGTCATGGTCCCCGAGATGCGCAAGCGGCGCTATAATATCGACCTTGCGGCGGCGGTCATCGCCGCGTCCGGGGCACTGCGCGCGGCGACCGCCGCGACCAGCGCCTGCGCCAGACACATCGGCGCGGCCAGCGATCGCGAAAAGCTGTAGTCATGCTCGGACACGGCAAACAGCACCCTTGCCCATTTCGCCAGCGGTGACAGCGTGCTGTCGGTGATGGCGACGATATTCACCACCTCATTGGCGTAAAAGCGGAAGGACACCTCCATCAGCACGTCACCCTTGCCGATGCAGCGCGCCATATGCGTGGCGAGGCCTCGACCCGCGTCCAGCGGCACGCAGCGCTTGCCCGGCATGGTCAGGACATGGCGCAACTGCCCCAGCAGATAGACCACCTCGGCATTCGGTGCCGTCGGCGCTGTTCTGTCCGCCTTGCGTCCCGCCACCGCGCAGACCGGCCGGCAAGATGGCATGGCGCTGCTGGGCGGGTCGGGCATGAACCGGGTGATCAAGATGATCATGGACGGCGACAAGCTGATCAACGCCGATATCTTCTATCCGCCGACGCTGATCGCCCCGGCCATCGAGGTCACTTCCATGCGCTATGCCACGCAATCGCCGATCCGCGGGCGCTATGTGCTCGACAGCCCGCTGATCACGGCGGAAAACGCGGCGGAATTCTGTTTCCCCGGCAGCCCCTGTTGATCGGGCGTGCCCTCAGGCGGGTTCAGGGCCGGCCTCGGTCCGCGATGACGGCTCGAGACCGCGCTGGCTCAGGCCGCCGCCGCTGAGGCGGCGCAGCGACTGGCCCAGCTTTGCCTCGGCCTCGCGGATTTCGCGCGAGGCGCGGCGGATATAGGCAAGATGCCCATGCGCGGCGGCCTGCGCGGCATCGGGGTCGCGGTCGAGGATCGCCTGCGCGATGGCGCGGTGCTGGTCGCGCAGCAATTCGCGGATGGCGGGAATGGTGAACATGCGCGAGCGGTTCTGGATCACGTCGCTGCGCAGGATCCCCGACAGCGCCCGCATCATCTGCAACAGCACCAGATTGTGGCTGGCCTCATAGATGGCCAGATGCAGGGCGGCGTCGGCCTCGGCCTCATCATCGGGATCGGCGCCGGCATGGGCGGTCTCGATGGCGGCAAGGCAATCGGCGATCATCTGGCGGTCGATGTCATTGGCGCGGATGGCGGCCAGTGCGGCGGCCTGGCTTTCCACCACATCGCGAAATTCCAGATAGTCGTCCGCCAGTTCCGGCGAGGCGGACAGCAGCGCGATCAGCGGGTCGGTGATCGCCTGGGCGCCAAGCGCGGCCACGCGGGTGCCGACGCCGCGTTCGGCGATCAGCAGGCCGCGATCCTCAAGCAGTTTCAGCCCGTCGCGCAATGTCGGGCGCGAGACGTTCAGCCGCGCCGCCAGCTCACGTTCGGGCAAAAGATATTCCTCGGGGCGCAGAGCGCCCTCAAGGATCAGCTTTTCGATATGGCGGGCGACGGTTTCCGCCGCGCGCCGGGTCTTGAGAATGTCGTCGCCCATGATCGTGCCATCATCGGGCAAGACCGGCCGGCGCGCAACTGTCAGGTAAAGCAATCATGCCGGTTGACATGCGTGGTCAAATAAATTTACCACAGTGGCCAAGCCAGAGACGAGGAGGAGGCGCCCGTGTCCAGCATCGCCATGCCAGACCCCGATCCGCGCGTGCTGTCACGCGCGCCGCAGATTGTCGCCGCCCTGCGCGGCGTGCTGCCCGATGATGCGGTGATTTCCGATCTTGAGGAAACCCGCGCCTATGAATGCGACGCGCTGACCGCCTATCGCTGCCCGCCTTTGGCGGTGGTCCTGCCGCGCACGACCGCGGAGGTCGCGGCGGCGATGCGGGTCTGTCACGAGTTGCGGGTGCCGGTGGTGCCGCGCGGTGCGGGCACCTCGCTGGCCGGGGGCGCGCTGCCGACGGCGGACAGCGTGGTCATCGGCACCATGCGCCTGCGCGACGTGCTGGAGATCGACACCGCAAACCGCTTTATCCGCGTGCAGACCGGGGTGACCAACCTGTCGGTCAGCGCCGAGCTGGAACCGCAGGGGTTCTTTTATGCGCCCGATCCCTCGTCGCAGCTGGCCTGCACCATCGCGGGCAATATCGCGATGAATTCGGGCGGGGCGCATTGCCTGAAATACGGCGTCACCACCAACAATCTGATGGGCGCCACGGTGGTGCTGACCACCGGCGAGGTGATCGAGCTGGGCGGCCCGGAAATGGGACCTGCCGGGCTGGACCTGCTGGGCCTTTTCTGCGGGTCCGAGGGCCAGCTTGGCATCGTGACCGAGGCCACGCTGAAGATCCTGCCCCGTCCCGAGGGCGCGCGCCCGGTGCTGATCGGCTTTGACGATGCCGAGGTGGCGGGCGAATGCGTGGCGCGGATCATCCGCTCGGGCGTGCTGCCGGTCGCCATCGAATATATGGACGAGCCCTGCCTGCGCGCGGTCGAGCAATTCGCCCATGCCGGCTATCCGAAATGCGCCGCCGTGCTGGTGGTCGAGGTCGAGGGCTCGGCCCAGGAAATCGCCTTTCAACTGGGCAAGATCCGCGAGATTGCCGATGCGCTGAACCCGGTCGAGTTCCGCGAAAGCCGCAATACTGACGACGCGGCGGCGATCTGGAAGGGGCGCAAGTCGGCCTTTGGCGCCATGGGGCGTCTGGGTGATTACATCTGTCTGGACGGCACGGTGCCGGTCGGCAAGCTGCCCTATACGCTGAAAATGATCGGCGAGTTGTCGCGCCAGCACGGGCTTGAGGTCGCCAATGTCTTTCACGCCGGCGACGGCAACATGCACCCGCTGATCCTGTTCAACGCCAACAAGCCCGGTGATCTGGAACGGGCCGAGGCTTTCGGCAATGACATCCTGCGGCTTTGCGTCGAGGTCGGCGGCTGCCTGACCGGCGAGCATGGCGTCGGCATCGAAAAGCGCGACCTGATGGGGGTGCAATATGCCCCGGACGATCTGGCGATCCAGATGCAGGTCAAGGACCTGTTCGATCCGCGCTGGCTGTTGAACCCGGCCAAGGTGTTTCCGCTGGACGCAAGCCAGCCCCATCGTGACAGGGCGGCCGCGGAATGACCATGACCCCCAGGAATGAGGCCGAACTGGCCGAACTGATCGCGGCCCGCCACGCGGCGCGCGCGCCTCTGCGCATCACGGGCGGCGGCACCCGCGTGCAGATGGCGCATCTGGCGGGCGACGATCTGAATGTCTCGGGCATTTCGGGCGTCGTGACCTATGCGCCGGGCGAGATGACGCTGATCGCCCGCCCCGGCACCCCGCTGGCTGAAATCGAGACCATGCTGGCCGCCGAGGGGCAGGCGCTTGCCTTTGAGCCGCCGGATATGCGCGGGCTGCTGGGCGGGAATGGCGTGCCGACTATCGGCGGGGTCGTCGCCGCCAATGCCTCGGGGCCGAGGCGGCTTTTCGCCGGGGCCTGCCGCGATCACCTGCTGGGCCTGCGGCTTGTCGACGGGCGCGGCCGGGTGCTGAAAAACGGCGGCCGGGTGATGAAGAACGTCACCGGCCTTGATCTGGGCAAGCTGATCTGCGGCGCCCATGGCACCTTGGGCGTGCTGACCGAGGTGGCGCTGAAGACCCTGCCCCTGATGCCCGAGCGCATGACGCTGGCCATTCATGGCGTCACGGCCACTGATGCGGTCGGCCTGTTCTCGGCCGCGCTGGCCACGCCCTATGAGGTGACCGGCGCGGCGTTCCATGATGGCCGCGCATGGCTGCGGATCGAGGGGCTGGCCCAGCCGCAGCTCAGCTATCGCCGCGACCGCCTGCTCGGGCTGTTCGCGGGCCGTCAGGTCGAGGAACTGGACGGTCCCGCCAGCACGGCGCTGTGGCGCGATCTGCGTGATGGGGCGCATTTTGCAGGCATTGAGGCGCCCTTGTGGCGGGTGCTGGTCAAGCCGACCGACGCGCCGCGCATCGCCGCCGCGCTTGAGGCTTTGGGCGGGGCGATCTCGCTCGATTGGGGCGGGGGGCTGATCTGGTATTCCGGCCCCGGCGCGACACCGGCAGTGCGGGGCATCGCTCCTCATGCGACGCTGATCCGGCGCGGCGGGCTGGGGGGCGCGGCATTCCCGCCGCAGGCCGCCCGGGTCGCGGCGCTGTCCCAAGGGTTGCGGCGGACCTTCGATCCCGCGGCGATCCTGAACCCCGGCTTGATGGAGGGCTGAAATGCAGACGAATTTCACCCCCGCCCAACTGGCCGATCCCGGCACCGCCCGCGCCAATGAGATCCTGCGCAGCTGCGTCCATTGCGGGTTCTGCACCGCCACCTGCCCGACCTACAAGGTCTTGGGGGACGAGCTGGACAGCCCGCGCGGGCGCATCTACCTGATCAAGGACATGCTGGAAAACAACCGCGTGCCCGATGCGAAAACCGTCGGCCATATCGACCGCTGCCTGAGCTGTCTCAGCTGCATGACGACCTGTCCCTCGGGCGTGCATTACATGCATCTGGTCGATCACGCGCGCGAATATATCGAAGAAAACTACCGCCGGCC
>JAGPGI010000264.1:2420-4608 GCA_018056045.1 Paracoccus sp. (in: a-proteobacteria) | reverse complement strand
GCCTTGAACACATTGCCCATGACCGACAGGCCCTGGATGAAATGTCCGCTGCCATAGGGCTTGACCACAAGGAAGTTGAACCCCGGTGTCATGTTCGAGACAAGGAAGGTGTTGCCGGTGACCGTCAGCCCGCCAAAGCTGAACTCGTTGCCGTCGAAGTTCGGATAGGCGTCATGCTCGTTGGTCCACTCGATCGAGCAGTTGTCGATATAGTTGCCGACCACGTTCACCTGCACATTGGTCTGGGTCAGGATCAGCCCGCCAAAGCGCACGCCGTTCTGGCTGTTGTCGCCCTGAAACCAATGGTTGCCCGAGATGATATGCCCGATGCCATTCGCAACCATGAAATGCGCGAAGCGCACAAAGCGGTTGTCATGGATCTTGGCATCGTTGTTGTTGAGATTGATGGCGATGCTGGTGCGGTTCTGCGCCAGATCACCGGTTTCACTCGAGATGAACTCGCAGCGGGCGACCAGGAGGCCCTGGCATGCCGTGCCGATCGAGGTGATGCCGCGATCCTTGGGATGGGTAAAGAAGCAATCGCGGAACATGTTGGTGTTGCCGGTCTTGGCCAGCATGACGCCACTGGCATTACCGTCCAGCACGAACTCGACATCGTCGAAATTGAGCCGGCTCAGATGCTCCATATCCGAGAAATCAAAGGCATAGCGATAGCGCTGGAAGGTATAGTTGCGCGTGCCCGGACCGCCGTAAAGCGGCTGCGACAGGGTCAGCGTGCGGGTGCCGGTATTCTTGGCCAGCACATAGACCTCGCGCCCGACGCCATTGCCGCTGATGCGCGAGCCGACCTCGATATTGGCGACATTGGCCACGTTGCTCAGCACCTGCGGCTGACCCGGAGCATAGGTCCCCGACGAGGTGACGGTGCGCGTGTTCCAGGCCGGGCCGGGAACGATGGCGATCTGGCCGTTGCTGATGACACGGCGGTTGGCAAAGACCGTCAGCCCCGGCGCGGCGCCGGCCATGGTGATCGGCTCGCTCAGATGCACGCAGCGCCCGCACAGGTCCAGAACGCCATGATCGGTATAGCCAAACAGCGCCTGGACCGCGCGCTTCAGGCCCTCGGTCTCGTCGCCGAAGGCCGCGGCATAGGTCGGAAAGTCAAAGCTGCGCATCAGCGCGATGCGGGCGCCGCGCGGCATCTTCAGCGTGCCGACAAAGCGCATCGGCGCGTTCAGGCTGATGCTCGAGCCGATGAAATACTGCCCCTCGGGCACCAGAATCGTGCCACCGCCCGCGGCCTGATCTGCGGCCACGAATGCGGCATGGTTGTTGGTCACGCCGTCGCCGACCGCGCCGAAATCGCGCACATCGACCCAGTCGAGCATCCCCGGCAAAAAGCCCGCGGTGACATTCTCGATCACCATGTTCTCGATGCGGATCGAGCCGCCATTGTCGCCGATCAGGTCCAGACCGAAATGGCCAAAGGCGGCGGTGCGCCCCCAGGCCATATCCACGCCATCGCGCCGGCCCGAGCCGACAATGGCCGAAACCTCGACCACCTGCCCATAACCGGGCAGCGTCACCAACGGGCCGGTCTGGACGACACCCGGAATGTTGTTGCCGGCGGCATCGCCGGCAAAGGCGGCGATGCGCACCTGCGGCAGGTTGCCGGCAATCGCCTTTACCCGCGCCGAGATGCGCAGGTAGTTGCCCGGGCTCAGCGGCGTGCGGCGCGTATAGCGGATCGAGGTCACCGTCTCGAGCTTGAGGATCTCAAGGCAACTGCTGAAATCCTCATCGGCCGGAACGATGGCGGCGTTTGCCGCCCCCGACCATGTCGGCGAACCCGCCCTGCCATCGGTCCGCGACCAGAAGCCAAGCCCCGCCTGAAACTGCCGCGGCATCAGCGCCTGATTGCCGATAATCGCTATGGTCATGCCAAATTTCCCCTCATCCAGAACCGCGAGGCAGAACTCCACGCGCTCCGTTAGGAATTTGGCAATCTCTTGTTAACCAGTCGTTAACCATGCGCGCGGCGCAACAGCTCCGCGCGCAACGGTGGTTTTTCCCAGTGATATCAGTTGGCTGATGGGGCCGTCAGCTCACCCGCCAATGCCCGCTCGATCAGGGCGCGGGTTTCGCCGACGCCGTAAAGCGCGATGAAGCCGCCAAAGCGCGGTCCCTGATCGGCACCCAAGAGCACCTGATAAAGCGCCTGGAACCA
>JAGPGI010000264.1:0-2320 GCA_018056045.1 Paracoccus sp. (in: a-proteobacteria) | reverse complement strand
CCGCCTGTGACCGGCAGCGTGGTTTCCACGCCGTCCTCGTCAAAGGTGATGGTGCCGGCCTTTGCATCGACATGCTTGATCGGGACGTAAAGGACGCGCCCGGTTTTCGGGCTGATCGGCAGGAAGCAGGAATAGGTCTGCTGACGCTCCTCACGCAGACTGGCCAGCATGATCTCCATGATCGCGTCATAGCGTTCGGCGGCCAGCAGCAAGGTGGCGTCGAACTGGCCCGACTTGTAGAATTCGGTCGCGCTGATGAATTCGTATTCGAACCCGAATGTATCAAGGAAACGGCGCAGCATGGCGTTGTTATGGGCGCCAAAGCTGGGATATTCGCCGAACGGATCGGGCACCGTGGTCAGCGGCTCCTGCAGATGCTCGCGCAGCATCTCGGTGTTCGGGACGTTCTCGGGCACCTTGCGCATCCCGTCCAGATCGTCCGAGAAACAGAACAGCCGCGTCGGAATGTCCGAGATCATCTGAAAGGCGCGGCGGATCATCGTCGTGCGCGCCACCTCGCCAAAGGTGCCGATATGGGGCAGCCCCGAGGGGCCATAGCCGGTCTCGAACAGGACATAGCCCTTTTCCGGGTCCTTTTTCTCATAGCGTTTCAGCACGCGGCGGGCCTCTTCAAAGGGCCAGGCCTTGGATTTCATCGCGGCGTCACGCAGGGCGGTCATCTCGGATCTCCGTTTCTCAAGAATTTCCCCGTATTGAAACCACGCGGAATGGTCAATAATTACCCTGAAACCCAAGGAGAGACACCATGTCCGAAGACCTTCCCTCATTCACCCCCTGCGACGCGCTGATCGCGGTGATGGTGGCGGTCTCGGCCTCGGACCAGAACCTGCGCACGGCCGAGCTGGTCGCCATCGAGCGCGCGGTCAATCACACGCCGGTCTTTGCCAATTACGACATCGACCGCATCCGCCCGGTCTCGCAGACGGTGATCTCGCTTTTCGAGGAAGAGGACGGGCTGGACGCGCTGTTCGGCCTCGTGCGCGAGGCGCTGCCCGAAAAGCTGTTCAACACTGCCTATGTGCTGGCCTGCGATGTCGCGGCCTCGGACGGGCGCGCCGGCGGCGTCGAGACCGAGATGCTGGCCGAGATCCGCGACCAGCTTGAAATCGACCGCCTGCATGCCGGGGCGATCGAATTCACCGCCCGCGCCCGTCACCGGGTGCTCTAGGACCTAGCGAAAGATCCCCGTTCCCGGAATGACTGCCGGCCTGAACTGCAAGACCTGAGGCACGGATTTTGGGGCCGGGCCCGGCATGCTCAGCGGCAAGGGCGCGTCAATGGGCAGCGGTTGCGGCATGACGGACCGCGCCAGACCGGCGGCGAACCAGCCCTCGATCAGCCCCTGCTGGGCGGCCTTCGTGCGTTTGGTCCAGCCCATCACACCCTCGGGCAGTTCCTTGCCCTGACTGGCGCTTTGGCGCGCCTCATCCGTCGCCATGATCGCAAAGACCAGTTGGCGCTGATCCTCTTGCGCATATCCCGCCAGGTTCGAGACGAAGTTCAGCGTCCCGGTCTTGGCCTGAATAAGGATCGGGCTGTCGATGCGCTTGCCCTTGGCGTCGCGCAGCGGGATGTCCTTCATCGCGCCGCGCAGGTCGCGGGCGCCGCCCGGCCCGGCAATGGTCTGCGCCATGGCCAGCGCACTCATCCGGCTTGCGGGCGAAAGCCCGGAATGGTCGTGGAAGACATAGCTGCCCGCGATGCCCTGCCCGCGCACCCATTCCTCCATCATCCGCGCCGAGGCCGGGATGTCGCCCGCGCCGCTGGCTGCCAGCCCCAGAATCTCGGCGGTGATATTGGTGGAATATTCCATCATCCCGGCCACGATCTCGCGCAGGGGCGGGCTGTCATGGCGCGCGATCTCGGTGCCTTCGGGCAGGATCTCGATCACCGCCGGGTTGGGCAGGACCAGCCCCCGCGCCCGGCACAGTGTCTGGAACACGTCGCCCGCATAAAGCTCGGGGCGGCGCACCGGCAGCCAGCGACTGCCCGCCCGCCCCAGCGCGGGGCGCGCCACCGTCCAGCTTTCACGCTTGCCGCTGCCGTCATAGGCAAAAAGCGGCAGGTTGCGGCTGACCGGCTCGATCGCGATCGTATATGCGCGCGGCGACAGCCGTGTCCCGCGGGCCTCCAGGGACAGCTCATGGCCCTGCTTGCCGCGCCGCCAGTCCAGGTGCACGCGGTTGAAGTTCAGGATCATCCCCGAGATCGTCGGGTTATAGGGCAGATGCTCGTCCTGTGCTGCATCCAGGCGCTCGATCCGGGGCAGCGCACCGCCCCAGACCATGAAGGCCGTGGG
>JAGPGI010000019.1:15220-15470 GCA_018056045.1 Paracoccus sp. (in: a-proteobacteria) | reverse complement strand
CGATCAGGGCCTGACCCGCCTCCACTCCGTGATCAGTTCCGTCGGCTCAGGCCCTGATCTCGACGACGCAAAGAGGGGTCAATTTTGGACGCCGATAGGGGGTCAGTTTTGCGTGCCGATTGACACTCCGCCCGTCCGGTTGACCATCGTCCAATACGGAGACTATGCCGAGGCCGCCGCCCGTTTTCAGGCCGGCGGCGAGGCAAATTATTACGCGCAGCGCTACACCGTGGATTTCGTGGCCAGGCTC
>JAGPGI010000019.1:0-15120 GCA_018056045.1 Paracoccus sp. (in: a-proteobacteria) | reverse complement strand
CCGCGGCTGACGCAGCCATAATTGACCCCTTCCGCTTCGAAGCGCATATTTTCCAAAACGCGTGACAGGAAAAGCGCATGACGGAGCTCGGCAAATCCCCTGCGGACACTCCGGATCGCACTCCGCCCGTCCGGTTGACCATCGTCCAATACGGAGACTATGCCGAGGCCGCCGCCCGTTTTCAGGCCGGCGGCGAGGCAAATTATTACGCGCAGCGCTACACCGTGGATTTCGTGGCCAGGCTCGCCGAAAGGCCCGGAATCGAGCAGGTGACGGTGATCTCTTTCGCGGCCGACCTGCCCGAGGTGCTCACCCATAACGGCGTCCATACCAGCGGCGTCGGGCTTTACCCGCGGGATCGACCGGCCCGTTTCAGGGAGCTGCTTGCCGCCATGGCGGCAACGCGGCCCACGCATCTGGTGATCGGGGCGCCGATTGCCCCGGCAATCCGTTGGGGTCTCAGTCAGAATCTGTCGGTCCTGCCGCTTTTCGCCGACAGTTTCCGCGGCACCGGTCTGAAGGGCTATATCCGCAACCGGCTGCTGGCATGGCTGCTCAATCGCCCGGCCATCGAATATGTGGCCAATCACAATCTTGCCGCCTCGCTGGATCTGGCGCGGATCGGCGTGGCCCGCGACAAGATCCTGCCATTCGACTGGCCGGAGATGACCTTGGCAAAGGACTATACCGCCAAGCCGGCCCCTGCCCCGGATCGGCCATTCCGCCTGCTTTATGTCGGCCAGCTGTCCGAGCCCAAGGGCGTCGGCGACACGATCCAGGCGCTTGCGATCCTGCGCCGTCGCGGCCTTGATGCGCAGCTGACCCTGGTCGGTGCGGGGGAAGCCGACCATTTCATGTCGCTGGCCCGCCAGCATGGGGTTGGCGAACAGATCACGCTGACCGGACTGCTGCCCCATGACCGGGTTCTGGCCGAGATGCGGGCGCATGACATCGTGCTGGTGCCCAGCCATCACGACTATCCCGAGGGTTTGCCTATGACCCTTTACGAAGCCCTTTGCGTCAGAACGCCACTGGTGGTCTCGGATCACCCGATGTTTGCGTTGCGCATCCATGACGGCGAGCAGGCTCTGGTCCACCCCCAGCGCGATCCCGAGGCCATGGCGGACCGGATCGAACGGCTGGTCTCTGACCCACAGACCTATGAGGAATTTTCCAGACGGGCAGAGATCTCGGTTCAGGATTATCTTTGCCCGTTGAAATGGGACCGCTTGCTGGAGGATTTTCTTGACCCGGCTGCCCGCAAGGACCTGCGCCGTTACAGCCTAGCCCGTCACTCCTATTTCTGAGCCGCTCGCTGGGACCGGCCTGGCTGATGGCGGCTTTTCTCTCAGCCATCTGGCCTTGCTGGACCATATGGCGATCGGGTCCTTTCGGGGCGGTTTGATGTGCGGGCGCCCGACTTATCCACAGGCTGGCTGTGTTAATATGTGTTAGATATGTGTTACGCCCTTTTTGACAGCGTTTTTATATTGTTAAAACAAGGCATTGCCTTGAGCGCCGGTAACTGAAAACACGAATCTCGGTAACTGAAATCCTGATTCCGGTAACTGAAAACACGAATCTTGACAGCGGTAACTGAAAACACGAATGTGGCGCCATGGTAACTGAAAACACGAACCCGCTTCCGGCGCTTCTGCCCGATCGCCACCCCCAGCACGACCTGTTCATCTGCGACGTGGCGGATGCGGTGCTGAAGGACGTGATGCAGCATATGGAGCATCCGTTCTATTCGCTGTCGAAGAAGCCCGAGACCACGGTCAAGCGCTATCGCAACGGCGACCACTGGCTGGAGATCACCCCCAGCATCAAGGGGCTGGCCACGATCTATGACAAGGACATCCTGATCTATTGCATCAGCCAGATCATGGCCAAGCTCAAGCGCGGCGAAGTTGTCTCGCCGCGGGTCCGCATCAATTCGCATGAGCTGCTGATCTTTACCAATCGCGGCACCAGCGGGCGGGAATACATGTCGCTGATGGATGCGCTGGACCGGCTGGAAGGCACAAGGATCAGGACCAATATCATCAGCGGCGACGAAGAGCAGATCGACGGCTTCGGCCTGATCGATGCCTCGTCGATCAGGCGCAAGCATGGCATGGACGGGCGCCTGCTGTGGTGCGAGGTCAAGCTCTCGGACTGGGTCTTCAATGCCATTCGCAACGAAGAGGTGCTGACCCTTCACCGCGATTATTTCCGCCTGCGCAAGCCGATCGAGCGCCGCGTCTATGAACTGGCCCGCAAGCATTGCGGCCAGCAGAAGCTGTGGCGGATCTCCTTGGGCAAGCTGCTGCTCAAGACCGGCTCGCAAAGCCCCGAAAAACGTTTCCGGCAGATGATCCGGCTGCTCGTGCAGCATGACTATCTGCCCGACTATCACGTCGCCTTCGAGGAGGGGACGGACATGGTGGTCTTTACCAATCGCGGCACCATGTCCCCTGCCCTGCCCCTCGAGGGTTTCGTGCCGCCCCTGAAGCCGGAAACCTATGACCATGCCCGCCGGGTCGCGCCCGGATGGGATGTCCATTACCTGGAGCGCGAATGGCGCGACTGGGTCGTCGAGCCGCCGCGGGACGCCGATTCCGCCTTTGTCGGGTTCTGCCGCAAATGGTTCGAAAAACGCGGCAACCCATAAATAACCGGTAATATATCCATAACCGGTATTGCACCGAATATATGATTTGAGCCGGTAGATTCAAGGATTTCCCGGGGGTTTAGGCGTTTTCAGGTTCATTTCCGGTATTGGAAACAATTCCGGTTATGGATATGTTTCCGGTAAGTTTCAGATCGAGGAATTCATGCCTGTCATCGTCATGGCCAGCCCCAAGGGGGGCGTCGGGAAGTCGACCTGCGCCGTTCTTCTGGCTTCGGAATTCGCCCGGATGGGGGCAGGGGTCACGGTTCTGGACTGCGACCCGAACAAATCCCTGACCCGCTGGGCCGGTCACGGCACCCCGGATCGGGTCACGCTTCGCAATGATATCGGCCGCTCCGAGATCGTGCCGGCGATCCGCGAGGCGGATGGCGACGGGCGCATCGTCATCGTGGACCTCGAGGGCGTGGCCTCGCAGCTGGTCAGCCGGGCCATCTCGCAGGCCGATCTGGTCATCGTGCCCATGCAGCCGACCGCGCTTGACGCCGAGATCGGGTCCGAGGCGCTGGCCCTGATCCGCGAAGAGGAGGAGGCCCTGGGGCGCGCGATCCGTCATGCCGTGGTGCTGACCAAGACCAGCGCCGCGGTGAAAAGTCGCGTCCAGAAAGAGCTCGAGGAACAGCTGCGCGGGGCAGGGATTGACGTGATCGAACCCTCGCTGGTTTCGCGCGCGGCATTTTCCGAGCTCTTCGCCTATGGCGGCGATCTGACCCGGATGATGCAGGACAATTCGATGACCACCGGCGGCAAGGTCGATACCGCCCTGAAAAACGCCCGGGCTTTCGCGGAGGCTGTCTATGAGCGGCTCAAATAGGCTTGCCGGGCTGAAGGCCCGGCCCAAGGACACCTCTCCCGAGGAGGTTCGCCGTGTCGACGAGGTCGGCGAGGCGCTGGGTTTCGTGGACCGCAGCCCGCGCAGGAAGCCGGGCCGCAAGCCCAGCCCGCGCACCTATCAGCTTCACCCCAAGGTCTTTCCCGCGACCGGCGCCGCCATCGCGGCCGAGGCCGAGCGGCTGGGGATCACGCAAGGCCAGCTGATCGAACAGATGTGGGCCGCCTATCAGCCCCCCTCGATGTCTGATCCCGATGCCTGATCCGGCCCTGCCGGACCTCACGCCCGTCGGCGCTGTTGCAATCGCGTCCCGCCTCGGCAAGATGGCCGCCTATCGGAAACAAGGCATATTATGATCGACCCGCTGTCACGACTTGCGATCCTCCACGGCACGGACAAGTTCGGCTATCACGATTACACCCCAAACTATTTCTCGCTTCTGGAAGGCTGGCGCATGCAGCCGCTGCGGATGCTCGAAATCGGCGTCGGCGGCTATGGCTTCGAGGATCGCGGCGGTGAATCGCTGGCGACCTGGCGGGATTTCTTTCCGCAGGCGCAGATCACCGCCATCGACATCCAGCGCAAGACGGTCGAGCTGGGGCCGCGGGTCCGGATCCTGCAGGGCAGTCAGGTGGATGCCCCGTTCCTGGCCGGGGCGGTGGCCGAACGCGGACCCTTCGACATCATTCTGGACGATGGCAGCCACCTCAACGAGCATGTGATCGAGACCTTCGGGCTGCTGTTTGACGGGCTCGCACCGGGCGGGATCTATCTCATCGAGGACGTGCAGACCGCCTTCATGCCGCGCTATGGCGGCTCGCTGGCGCTGAAATCGCCGAATTCGGTCGGGTATTTCGCCGACCGCCTTGTCGATCTGGCCTCGGGCAGGGCGGGCGATATCGCCGCCATCGAGCGGTTTCACAACATCATCGTCCTGCACAAGCGCGGCGCGGAGGCGGACCCGCTGCCTGCAGCCCGCGACCGCCGCATCCGCTCGATGCTGGATGCGGGCCGCGCGGTCCGGCGGGCCGATCCGGCGCTTGAGCTGGCCCCGGAGCTTGCTGCCCATGAGGGCGCGAATGCCGGCATCCTTGTCGCTGCGGCAGAGCAGGCGGGCGACGCCGCCGCCCTGACCGCCCTGATCGACGCGCTTGGCCCCGAGGGCGTGATCCTGCTGCAGGGCCCCGTCGCCGCCGGGCTCCTGCGCGAGATCTTTGCCCAGATCGATCACCGCGAGATCCGGGCCAATCACCCGGATGCGCCCATTCAGGACTACGCCCGGCGCATCCTGTCGCTGTCGGTTCATGCCGATGGCGCGGTGCTTGAGATCGGCGACAACAACTATCCGTCGAACTTCGACTTTGACCCGCATGAGCCGCGCGCGGCGGCGGCGCTGGCGACCATGGGCGAGGTGCTGCAGGACCCGGCTGCCAGCGGCACCGGCCTGCTGCAATATGCGGGCATCCTGCAGCGGTTCTCGGGGGTCGAGGCGGCCTTCGGGCTGGTCGAGCGCCTGGCGGCATCGGGCTGCACGGACCGGCGCTATTACCAGCTGGCCACGCTGCGCATGCAGCGCGCCGGGAACTGGCCCGAGGTCCTGCGCCTGTCCGACGAGGCGCTGGAACATCTGCCCGATCATCCGCATTTCGTGACCACGAAGACACGGGCGATGCGGATGCTGGGACAGGCCGGCGAGGCCGAGCTGCTGCTGCGCAAGGCCCATGCCCGCGACCCGCGCGGACGGGCGGTGGTGGTGGCGCTGGCCCGGCTCGAGCAGGAGGCAGGGCGCATGGCCGAGGCGATCGCGCTTTACGAGCAGTCGATCAACCTGTTTCCTCTTGGCGGCCGACCGGCGCAGCTGCGCAACCTGATCGCGCTGTGCGAAGGCGCAGGCGCCCAGCAGGCCGCCGCCCGCGCCAGCCGCCAGCTGATCGTGCTGGTCCCCGGCGACCCTCTGGCAGAGCGGGTTCTGGCCAGCGCGGAACCGCAGGACGGCACCACGGCGGAACCGGGCTGAGCCGGGACATGCAAGCCCCCCGGAGCCGCTGCCGGCGCCGGGCAGCACCCTGCCGCGACCACCCGCAGGTTGCGGCACAACCCTGCCGCTGCTACAGCAGGGCGGTCCATTTTCCGGGCCATTCCGGAGCTTTCCGGCATAACATGGAACATATCTGATGATCTCCGAACCCCTCCCAGATGGCGGATGGTCGAGTGAGCTGCGGGTGGTGAAAAACGCCGTGATCTGCCCGGCCGAGACCCATGCCGAGACCCCCGGGGTCTGGGCCGATGGCGACATCGCAGAGGCCGCGACATGGCGCGGCGGCATCCGCCTGACCGGCGCCCTGACCGGGGCGCCCGAGGTGAGCGCCCATCTCGACGGCCGCCACATGTGGGGCGGGGTCTATTTCGGCCATTTCGGCCATTTTCTGGTCGAAACGATCTCGCGGCTCTGGGCGGTCAGCCAGGCCGGGGCCGAGAGCGTGATCTTCACGCCGCGACATGGCCGGCTTCGGGATTTCGCCACCTATCAGAAAGAACTCATCGACCTGGTTCTGCCCCAGGCCGAGGTCCGGATCATCCGCGAACCGACCCGGGTCGAGGAGCTCGTGGTACCCGGGCAGGGGTTCGGCCTGGGCAAGATATCCGCCGGCACGGCGCAGTTTCGCGACTTCATCCGCAATGCCCTGGCCGATATCGCGCCCGCAGACATCGACAATGTCTATATTTCCCGCACCCGATTTGGCGGCAAGGGCGGGATCATCAACGAGCAGCGGCTGGAGCGCCTGCTGGAGGCGGAAGGCTATACCGCCGTCTATCCCGAACGTCTTTCGCTGCGCGAGCAGTTCTCGATCTTCAAGGGCGCCCGGAACATTCTCGGGCTTGATGGCTCGGCCTTTCATGTGCTGGCCTATGTCGCGAACCCGGATCAGCATGCCGGCATCATCATCCGCCGCAGCAACCCCGCCTATCATCATATCGCCGAGCATCTTCACGGCTTCACCGGCCGGCCGCCCGAGATCATCAATCACCTTGCCGCGGACTGGATGCCGGACCGCCAGAAGCTGGCCAATCATGTGAGCTGGGGCGAGCTCGACTTTGACGGTCTGGGGCAGACGCTGGCCGGCCTTGGCTTCATTGCCGATGCGCGGGAGTGGCGCAATGCCGATGCGGAGGAAATGGCCGAGAGCGTCGAGCGGGCCGCGACCCGGACCCAGGAGCCGCTGGTCCGGCGCCCGGTCGCGTAAGTTGCGCGGACCCGTCAGGCCTGCATGCGGGGCAGGGGGCTAAGCCGCCCGGCCAACCCCCGATCAGGCCTGATCGGTCACCGCGAACCTGGCCAGGGTCGAAAGCTCGAGCCCCTCTTTTTCCAGATAGCCGAAATGGCGCTCCAGCGCGCGCCTGACGTCATTGGCCGGCGCCCGCGCCATGCCGCGCTTGCGCAGCGTCTCTGCGGCATGCCTTGGCGTGTCATTGTCGCCGCGATGCGTCACGATGCAGGGGAAATGCGGATCGGTCACCGCGACCAGATGCTGCGGGATCTTGTAATGGCCGTAATCGAACACCGTCCTGCTGCTGTGCCGGATCGCGGTGCCGGCGCTGAAAAAGGGGCTGTACCAGTTATATATGCCCTCGGTCGGCCCATCCGTGACGCAGTAGTAAAGCGAGGGAAAGCTGACCGCGAAATGGGCATTGCGCCACATGCATGAGGCATGGCGGCGCAACCGGCGGATATAGTCCTTGGACACGCAATCGTCGTCATCGAGCCGGAACTGGATGACATCGGGGAAATTCAGCTCATATTCCGCGATCACCGCGCGGATGACATCCGCCACATGCTGCGGGGGGACGAACTTCAGGATGACCTGCGCTGTGCCGGCACAGATTTCCGTCAGTTTCTGCCGGTATTCCGCCGGCATCCTGTCCGACGAAACCACCAGGAGCCGGAAGCCCGGGTCACTTTGGTTTTGCAGGGATTTCAGGGTCAGGTGCTCGAATGTGGCAAGCCGCGCGGTCATGCGCTCGGCCGTGAAGAGCTCTTCTGCCTTCTGCTTGTAGACTTCTTCAAGCTGATCGTCGGTCTTGTTCCTGTAGGCCTTCCAGTCGCCACGCCCCAGCATGGAAAACCGGCAGACGCCAAGAATTGGAATATCCTGTTCCTTCATTACCCTTCCCGACAGACCATGTCCCGGTCGCTTGCTATCAGATCGGGGCCACAAGCACCATCCACATCGCCCGCCATCAGGCCCCAGCCACGGGCTAGGCCTGATAGACCCAGTATTTCGACACCACGAAGATCATCGCCGAGATGAAAAGCGTGACCACCACCTGGGTCAGGTAAAGCGGCAGCAGCAGCCCGTCGACCAGCCCCGCCATCAGCAGCGAGTTCAGCGCCATGGCACCAAGATGCATGACCACAAAGCGCGACATGCTGCGCCGCGTCGGCGGCCCCGAGCGGAACGTCACCCAGCTTTGCAGGATGTAGTTATACACCATGCTGATCCCGTAGCAGCAGGCGGTCAGCAGCATGGTGCTGGATATGCTGCCCCGAAGCGCCCAGAGCAGCAGGAAATACATCCCCGTCGACGTGGCCCCGACCAGAATGAAACTGATGATCTGGCGCAGGTTCTGCCTCGCGCCGCTCACTCGGCCATCCTTTCGAAGAGGATGCCGTAATCACCCTGCATCCGCACCTTGTAGCCATTCCCGTCCTCATCGAGATAGGCCAGAAGCGCGCTCAGCACCGGCGCGTTCTTTTCGGCGGAGGATATGGCGCCGGCCTCGGTCCGGGTGATGGCCTTGCCGCCGATCAGGACGAATTTCGGCCGGTATTGGATCAGCCCGTCGCGGATCTCGGCCATCCAGGCGTCGTAAAGGGTGAAATCCGGCGTCATCAGCTCGATCGCCGGGGTGATGAAGCGATAGGCCGGAAGCCGCTGCGCCTGATAGGGGATCTGATACAGCGTGCCATATTGCACCATCCGGTCCTCGGGCGCGCTTTCGGAACGGATGATCTCGATCATCCGCAGCTGATCGGCGGCCGGGATGTCATAGCCGCCGATGACCGGCGACATCCCGTTTTGCGGGACATCCAGCAGCAGGCGGGAATCCCTCGCCAGCTTGATCCCGGCGCCCAGGATCACCAGCGCGGTCATCGCCATGGCCACGCCGCCGGCCAGCCAGCGCCCCGCCGGCGTGCCGGCCGCGCGCATCCGCGCATAGGCCTGGTCCAGCGCCACGGCGGTCAGCATCACCAGCAGCGGCAGAAAGCCCGCGATGTGATAGCCAAAGCCCTTGTTCTGGACGAAATAGGACAGCAGGATCGCGGCCGCGAGCCCCAGGACCAGCAGCAGCGGATAGCGCAGCCCGCGGTCACGCCAGATCCACAGCACCAGCCCGATCCCTCCGCAGAGCGTCATCCAGTGCCACCAGCGCGTGAACAGCACGACAATGGCCTCCATCATGACCATGGGGGGGTTGTCGTAATAGACCTGCGAGGTGAACAGCACCGATTGCTGATGCCAGTCATCCAGATTGCCCACCGCCAGCGCCCAGAGCAGCGTCGCCAGCACGACCAGCGCAAAGCCCGCGCAAAGCGCGCCCATCCGCGCCGGCAGGCCATGGCGGCGCGGCTGCGCGATCCAGTTGCGCGGCACCGCCTCGAGGATCAGCAGACCAGCCAGAACCGACAGGTAGGTCGGCCGGATCAGCACCGCGCAGGCGACCAGCAGGCCGGCCCCGAACAGAGCCGGCAATTCGCGCCGGGCCGGGGCCAGCATGGCGCAGCAGGCAATGATCAGCAGGCCCATGGCGACGATGTCGCGCTGCCCGGCCATCCAGCCGCCCGCAGTGACATAGACCGGCGGGTAAAGCAGCAGGGCGACAAAGGGCGCCAGCCTAAACCCCGCCCGCCACAGAAACACCGCCGCCGCGATCGTCGCGCACTGCATCAACAGGAAGTCCAGCATATGCCATGACCAGAGCACCGGCCCGAACAGCCGGATCGCCGCCTCATGCAGCAGCATGCCACCCGGCCAGTTCATGTCGAAACTACCGGCGTAGAACGGCTGCCCCATGGTGGCCATCCAGCCCATATAGTCGAATTGCGCCTGATCCGGCGACGGCTCGACCTTGAGCCATAGCAGGCACAGGACCGGCGCCGAGACAAGCCACAGCAGGACCAGCGCGCGGCGCAGAGCGGGACTGCCAGCGGCGTCCGGCCTGTCTGCGAGGAAGGGCTTGGACATGAAATGGCTCCTTCAGGTTAAACCGCTGCGAAGATGGGTCACGATCCGCGAAATGCCACTGGCCAGCGAGGTCGCCTGCCAGTCGGTGGGCAGGGCCGAGGGCAGAAAGCTCATGTCGCGGACATTCGAGGGGTGCGGGTCGAATTGCAAAAGCAGCGGCCGTTCGACGCGTTCACGGATCCGCTCGATCACCTCGAAAACCGAGGCCGAGCGGCCGCTGGCCAGCAGGAAGGTCTTCGCGCCCGGCGGGGGATCCGAGGCTGGCTCGGGATCGACGATCCGGCGCGCGAGATAATGCCCGATATCATCGGCCAGCACATAGTCGCGCAGCGTGTTCGGGTTGCCGAATATCCGCGTGGTCTTGCCCTGCATGGCATTCGAGATCAGCGCCGTGACCAGCCCGACGCGCTTGGAGCGGGTGACGCCATAGACCGAGCTCGGCCGGTAGACATGGCGCCGGTCAAGCCCTGCAGCCTGCGCCAGCGCCTGCTCCTGCATCAGCTTGCCCGTGCCGTAAGGGCGCAGGGGCCGGGGAATGCTGTGTTCCGAACAATGGGTCTGGCTTTCGAACAGCCCGCCGGCCGAGCTCATCATGTGGAAATCGACCGGCCGGTCGTCATGGCGCAGGGTCTGGGCCATGGCAATCAGCTCGGCCACGATGGCGGTTTCCTGCGCCATGTCGGCATCGGTCGAGCCAAAGCCGCTCTGGCCGCCGGTCCAGACCAGCGAGAGCCGGCCCGCATTCGGCAGCGCAGCGCCGATATCCGCCCGCTGCGCCTGCCGCAGCCCGGCATCATGCCAGTCATAGGGAAAATCCCGCCCCTCCGCCTCAAAGCGCAGCCGCAGGGCCCGGTCTACCGCCCCGCCGATCAGCCCGAGGCCGAACAGCAGCACATATGGCCCGGCCTGCCCCCCGACCCGCAAGACCTTCATGGGCGCGGGTCAGGATGCTCGGCGAGCCATCGGGCGACCGTGGCATCGCCGGACCTGTCGATGGTGAAGAAGGTGGGCTTGCCATGCACCTTGAGGATCATCGAGGACAGGTATTGCAGCACGATCCCCAGCATGAAGGCCGAGAGCCCGCCAAAGAAGGTGATGGCCAGAAACAGCGAGGTCCAGCCCTCGACCGCGATATCGGCCGGCGAGAAGATCTTGACCATCAGGAAATAGATCGCCGCCAGGACCGACAGCACCATCGCCGCGAGGCCGAGCACCGAGCCGATCCGCAAAAGCTTGATCTGGCTAGAAAAGATCATGCGCCAGCCATGTGACAGCAGGGATTTCAGGCTATAGCCGCTGCGCTTGGTCTTGATATAGCGCTCATCCTTCATCTCGATGCGGATGGCGCGGATGCTTTGCGTGAACCAGCCCAGCGTGATGTCGAGATAGGTGTCATGCGAGCAGACGCTGGCGGCGGCCCGCGCCACCGGGCCGCGGATCAGCCGGAAACTGTTGAAGCTGGACAGGTTCGGATTGTCGGTCAGCCATTGCATCAGCCGCTTGAAGCTGCGTGAACTCCAGTCGCGGATGGCCGCGTCATGCACGCCCGAGGCAGGGTTGGCATAGACGATATCGGCATGTTCGGTCACGGCCTTGCGCAGCAGGGTGGCGATGACCTCGGGGCGGTGCTGCAGGTCCTCGTCCATGGTCACCACCCAGTCCCCCGAGCTGTGCAGGATGCCGACGATGGTGGCCGGGTGCTGGCCGAAATTGCGCGCCAGATGCAGCGGCACGATCCAGGAATGTTCGCGGGCCAGCTGCTCGATCCGGGTGCCGGAATCGTCGATGGCGGCATCGTCGACGAAAATCGCCTCGGCCAGGGTGAAGGGCGCGCCCTGCGCCTGCCATTCGCGGCGCAGCTCATCGAGCGCCGCGACCAGCGCGGCAAGATAGTCGCTGCCGCAATAGACCGGCACGACGACGCTGACCATCATCTTCTGGGGCGGGGATGCGTCTGACATGTTCATTTTGCCTGAGGTTCTGTCGGTTTCATAACAGCTTTGCCTCCCGGGGCGTTGTCAATATGGCGCCCGGAACAGTGACCAGACGGGCCGGGCATATTCCCCGGCCGGAATATTGGCAAAGGGATCTGCCGACCTTTCTAAAGCATCGCATCACAGGATGCGATATTCGCATGCGCAAACGACCCTGCCTTTTCCGCAGCTTGTCATGGCGGCCATTGCAGAGAAATATCGGCTGGTTGAAAATCCGCGAGGGGCAAAAACCGGGGCGAGATCATGAATTTGTATTTCCCATGATCCTTTCCGACGATCCCGGCCGACAGGGCCGCTGGACAGGAGGACCGGCCCGCATCCTCAGCGCATCAAGGAAAAGTTTGTAAAAGTATGCCTTCCAAACCCCTTTATCGTCCCGATATCGATGGCTTGCGCGCCATCGCGGTCGCTTTTGTGGTTCTGACCCATGCCGGTGTTCCCGGTCTTGGCGGAGGCTTTGTCGGCGTCGACGTGTTTTTCGTCATCTCGGGGTTTCTGATTACCACAATCCTGCTGCGCGAGGCACAGGAGGGCACCTATTCGCTGTCCCGTTTCTATGAACGCCGGATCCGGCGGATCTTTCCGGCGCTGGCCACGGTCCTTGTCGCGACCACGCTTGCGGGGATCTATATCCTGACCCCGGACCAACTGGCGGCCTATGGCAAAAGCATGATGGCCACCATGCTGTTCGTGTCCAACTTCTATCTTGGCATGACCGCGAATTATTTCGACCCGGATGCGGAAACCCAGCCATTGCTGCACACATGGTCGCTGGCGGTCGAGGAGCAGTTCTACATCGTCTTCCCGATCTTCCTTGTCGCGCTGGTGCGCTGGTTCCCCCGCCGGGTCAAGGCCACGGTCTGGATCATGGCGCTGCTCAGCTTTGCGGCCTGCATCGTGCTGACGGACCGGCGGCCGACCATGGCCTTTTATCTGGCCCCGACCCGCGCCTGGGAATTGCTGGCCGGCGCGCTGCTGGCGATCCATGCGCCGCGCGCCCTGCCCGCGGGCCGGGAATGGGTCCCGCAGGGGCTGGGAATCGCCGGGCTGGGGCTGATCCTCGCCGCGGGGGTGGGGTTCAGCCCGGCCACCGCCTTTCCCGGCTGGGCGGCCGCCCTGCCGGTGCTGGGAGCGGTGGCGCTGATCCTGGCCGGATCCCTGAGTGCATCCCAGGGCGGCGGGATCGCGACCCGGCTTCTGTCCACCGCGCCGATGCGCGGGCTGGGGCTGATTTCCTATTCGCTCTATCTCTGGCACTGGCCGGTGATCGTGCTGCTGCGGTTCTGGGCCATCGACCCGCCGACCCCGGTGCAGATGACGCTGGCCATGGTGGCGACGGTCATCCTGTCGATCCTGTCCTGGAAATATGTCGAGCAGCCGTTCCGCCATGCCGGGCGACGGCCGGGCCGGCTGCGCCATCCGGTGCTCTGGGCCGGGGCCGGCTGCATCATCGCCATCTGCGCCCTGTCCGCCCTGCTGTTCCAGACCAAGGGCCTGCCCGGCCGTTTCTCGGCCGAGGAGCAGAGGCTTCTGGTCGAGGAGATCAAGGACGGCAAAACCCCCTGCGACGAGCAGACGGACTGGCGCGAGATCGCAGATTGCCAGATCGGCGCCGCCGATGCCCCTGAAAGCTTTCTGGTCTGGGGCGATTCCCATGGCCGGTCGCTTCTGCCGGGCCTGAACGAGGCGATGAAGCTTCTGGACCGACGCGGGCGCTTTGTCGGAATTCCCGGCTGCCTCACGCTTCTGGGGATCAGCCGGACGAATGACCCCTTCCCCGGCCTGTGCTTTCCGCTGGGCGATCATGTCCTGACCATTCTGGACCAGAATCCCGAGATCCGCACGGTCTATCTGGTCAGCCGCTGGTCGATCTATGCGCAGGGCACGCGCTTTGAACACAGCCCCACGGCCCGGCGGACCACGGTCGTCGATGCCGAAAGCCCGGGCGCCAGCCTTGCCGAGAACCCGCGCGCCTTTGCCCGCGCCTTCGAGCGCACCATCGCGGAATTTCGGCGCCGGGGCCTGCAGGTCGTGGTGCTGAACCAGATCCCGGATATCGGCTATCATGTCTCGATCGCCTCGGTGATGGCCGCGCGGCTGGATCGCGACATCGACCTGCGCACCAGCCGGGCGGAATACGAGGCATTCCAGCATTCGACCGCCGGGATCATCCGCCCCTATGCCGCGCGGGGCGAGATCGCGCTGGTGCCGCTCGAGGATCTGTTCTGTAACGCCGAGATCTGCCGGATCACGACGCGGGACGGCCTGCCGGCCTATTGGGACGACAATCACGTGTCGCGGCGCGGCGCGCTTGAACTGGCCCCGGATCTGGCGGAGCTGCTGCGCCGGGCCGATCCGTGACCCTCATAAACCACCGTTTTCGAGAGGCGGCCCCCGGCCCGGCCGGCCCGGCCCGGAATCGCCCGGCCGGGCTCTCGTAACCGTCTCTTGAAATCATGCTCTTGAAACCCCTATGGTAAGACGGGTTTCAAGAGAAGGTGCCGGCCATGCGTATCGGCTATGCCCGGGTGTCCAGCCAGGACCAGAACCCCGACCTGCAGCTTGACGCGCTGAGGGCGGCGGGCTGCAAGAGGATCTTCGTCGAAACGGCCAGCGGCGCGCAGCGCGACCGGCCCGAGCTGGCCGCGGCGCTGGATTACATGAGGTCGCATGACACGCTGGTCGTCTGGAAGCTTGACCGGCTGGCGCGCTCGATGAAGCAGCTCATCGAGACAGTCGAGGGCATGGAGGCGCGCGGGATCGGCCTGCGTTCGCTGACCGAAGCGATCGACACCACCACGGCGGGCGGAAAGCTGGTCTTTCACATCTTCGGGGCCCTGGCCGAATTCGAGCGCGCCCTCATCCGCGAGCGCACGCGCGCGGGCCTCTCGGCGGCGAAGGCGCGGGGCCGGCAAGGTGGGCGCCCCCCGAAGCTGACGCCTCAGGATCTGGCAGCAGCCAGGGCGATGCTTGCGGATATGTCCTTCACCGTCGCGGATGTGGCCCGGCGCCTTGGCGTCTCTCCGGCGACGCTTTATCGCCATCTGCCGGCAGCACGGTCGCAGGTGTCGCCGTAATCTTTCACGGCATCAGCCCCGTGGCGCGCCGCCCGCCTTACGCCGCAAATCCGCGGCTGACGCAGCCATAATTGACCCCTTCCGCTTCGAAGCGCATATTTTCCAAAACGCGTGACAGGAAAAGCGCATGACGGAGCTCGGCAAATCCCCTGCGGACACTCCGGATCGCACTCCGCCTGTGTTTCGGCATGCAATTTTGACCCCCTAAGGCGGGGTATCGGCGTCCAATTTTGACCCCCCTGACGTTCTGTCGGACCGTTCGTTGCGAGGCAGCGGACGGAGGGGAGATGAAGCGGGTGGA
>JAGPGI010000018.1 GCA_018056045.1 Paracoccus sp. (in: a-proteobacteria) | reverse complement strand
CCTTCAGGTTATGAGCCGATCCGGGCTGAAAATTGGAAATCAAACGATTTCAGCAACTTACAAGACAACCGTTTGATTTCTTGCGATTTCCATTCCGGCGTTCGACCGCATTGAGCGGCTTTAGACAGCACAAGCTGCGCGAAAACTGCAGCCAAGGGTTGAGGTGGCGTTGAGGTGAGCAATTTTCAGTACCATCCATTTCGCTAGATGATCACGCAAAACGTGGTCCCGCACGAACGCAGCGACGAAAGTGCACGTTTGACTTGACAGAATTTCGTTCGGCTCACCGCCGATATGCCAATCGATCTGGCTGAGATCAGGTTGTCGCCCCGAGGTCAGGGTAACGATGATCGGTCGCGCAAAGCGAATGGTCGCCCAATGCTTCGATGACGCGGCAGTCCGCTATTTTACCGCCCGCGCATTGCGTCAGAATCCGCTGCAGTTCGACCTTGAGCGCGCCCAGCCGCGCAAGACGACTTTCAACCTCGGCCAATTGCGCGACAACGATTGCATCGGCCGCCGCGCAGGGCTGGCCGGGCTGGTCTGACAGGCTGAGGAGGTCACGGATCGCCTCGAGCGTGAAACCCAGATCGCGCGCGTGCCGGATGAAAGCCAGCAGTTCCAGCGCCTTTTGGCTGTAGAGCCGCTGGTTTCCGGCACTGCGTTCGGCCTCGGGCAAAAGGCCGATCTGCTCGTAATAACGGATCGTCGGCACCTTCACGCCTGTTGACGCCCCCAGTTTTCCAATCGTCAGCATCAGATTCCTCTTGAAGCTCTAGTTGCTAGAGACATTAGGTTCGCGAATCAATGAAGGCAATTCCCCGATCCGGGGCGAGGATAGTGACATGACAACGACAGATCCCAACAGCGGAACGGCCTGCGACTGGACTGTTTCCGGCATGGATTGCGGATCCTGCGCGGCCAAGATCAAGGATGCCGTGACACGTCTGCCAGGCGTCAGCGGCGTTGAAATCGGCATCATGTCGGAACGGCTGCGACTAACGCTGGACGAAACGCAGACCGGCCGCGACAGAGTCGAAAAGGTGGTGAAATCGCTTGGCTATGGAATCACGCCGCGTGCGGCAGGGACGAAGAAGGACTTCGTCATGCCCGTCATGAGCGATTCGTCGGCAGATGGTCATGATCAGAATCATGCCGACCATAGCCATGACCGCAGTGGCACCACCGCAGTGGCGCGGGACGACAGCGGTCATGGCAGCCCAGGCCATGTGCATGACGACCCCGCCGACCGCGGCAAGCGATGGTATCAGACCAGCAAGGGCAAGCTGGTGATCTTCACGGCGATCCTGCTGGGCTCTGCCTGGATCATCGAATTGCTGGCGCCGCAGATCGGCAAATGGGCTTTTGTCGCGGCCTGCCTGATCGGCGTGGCCCCGATTGCGAAACGCGCCTTTGCGGCCCTGCGTCTGGGCCAGCCCTTCACCATCGAAAGCCTGATGACGGTCGCGGCCATTGGCGCGCTGTTCATTGATGCTGCGGAAGAGGCGGCGTTGGTCGTGTTCCTGTTCGCGGTCGGCGAGGTGCTGGAGGGTGTGGCCGCCGGCAAGGCGCGCGATGGCATCCGGGCACTGGCCAATCTGGTGCCCAAGACTGCGCTTCTGCTGGTGAATGGTACAGCGCAGGAAGTACCGGCATCAAGCCTTGCCGTCGGGCAGATGGTGCTTGTCCGTCCGGGCGACCGCATCCCGGCAGATGGCGAGATCGCCGAGGGCACTTCGGGCGTGGATGACAGCCCGGTGACCGGCGAAAGCGTTCCCGTCACCAAGGGTCCGGGCGATCCGGTCTTCGCCGGCTCGATCAATACCGAGGCCGCGCTGCGCGTGACCGTCACCAAGGCCGCCGAGGATAACACCATCGCCCGCATCATCCGGCTGGTGGAAGAGGCCGAGGTCGCGCGCGCGCCGACCGAACGCTTCATCGACCGCTTCAGCCGCTGGTATATGCCCGCCATCGTCACCGTCGCGGCTCTGGTGGTTCTGCTGCCGCCGCTGGCCTTCGGTCAACCCTGGGACACCTGGATCTATCGCGGACTGGCGCTGCTGCTGATCGGCTGCCCCTGCGCTCTGGTCATCTCGGTGCCGGCCTCGATCGCTTCTGCGCTGTCCACGGGCGCCCGGCGCGGGATGCTGATGAAGGGCGGTGCGGTGATCGAGGCGGCGGCCAATGTGTCCCGCGTCGCCTTCGACAAGACCGGCACCCTGACCCATGGGCGCCCGGTGGTGACGGATGTTGTCACCTTCGGCGCGACGACCGAGGCCGAGCTGCTGGCCGTGGCGGCGGGGGTCGAAACCGGATCAAGCCATCCGCTGGCCGTCGCCATCCTGACCAAGGCCGACCAGGCAGGCATCGAAGCGCTGCCGTCACGCGATGCGAAAGCACTGATGGGCAAAGGCGTGGTCGCAACGGTGGGTGACGCCTCGGCATGGGTCAGCTCGCCGCGCTATGCGCTGGAAAATGGCGGGATCGACCCGTCTGACCTGCAACTGGCCACGGCCTTAGAGGAAGATGGCAAGACCGCCGTCGCCGTCTTCCGCGAAAAGACCCCGCTCGGCCTGATCGCCATGCGCGATGAGCCAAGACAGGATGCGGCCGATGCGGTTCGCCAATTGACCGCGATGGGCGTGACTTCGGTGATCCTGACCGGGGACAATCCGCGCACGGCGGCCGCAATCGCTGGCGGGCTGGGCATGGAGTTTCGGGCCGACATGATGCCCGAAGACAAGCTAACCGCGATCCGTGAAATGGGCGGGCAAGGCGGCGTGATGATGATCGGAGACGGCATCAACGACGCTCCGGCCCTGAAGCAGGCCAGCATCGGTGTCGCGATGGGATCGGGCACCGATGTGGCACTGGAGACGGCCGATGCCGCGATCCTGCGCGACCGGGTGACCGACATCCCCGCACTGATCCGCCTTGCCCACACGGCCATGGGAAATATCCGCCAGAACATCACCATCGCGCTTGGGCTGAAGGCGGTGTTTCTTGTGACCTCGGTTCTGGGGATTACCGGTCTGTGGATCGCCATCATGGCCGATACCGGGGCGACGGTTCTGGTCACGCTGAACGCTTTGCGCCTGTTGCGCTTCGATCCCGAGCGCGAGGCGTGACGCCGTGATTTCCGCTTTCGGTTGGGCGGCGCTGACCCTGCTTTCCGCCTATCTCATGCTTTTTTTTCCGGCAATGCCATGGCGGCGCAAGCGGCCGGTCGGCCGGTCTGGCTGTTCTCGTGGGCGAAACGGCGCGACTGTTATGCCGCGCTCGGCTTTCGGGCTGGTTGGCGCTGTTCGACGCCTCAGAGTGCGGGCAGAGACTCGGCTGGCTCAAGACCCCGGCTCGACTGTTGCAGGCCGCCGCCCCGCTGATCTTCGGGACGGCGCTTTCGGTCTGGGGGCTCGGGGCGCTATATGTGACCGCCGGGATCGGCGCGCTGGCCACGCGCGCGCTCCAAGCAATCAAACGAGCCTGAGGCGACGCGCGGCAAGCCAACTGGCAAGCGCCATTACCCCGGCGGTCGCAAGGCAGAGCGGCAGCCCACCAAGCTGAAAACTGACGCCCGAGAGTAAAGTCCCGATCAAGCGGCCCGCAGCGTTGGCCATATAATAGAACCCCACGTCGCGTGTGATCCGCTCGGCCGATCCGAAGGCGAGGATCAGGTAGGAATGTACGGAGGAATTCACCGCGAAGATAAAGCCGAAGACCAGAAGCCCCACGACCAGAAGAATTGTAAGCCAAGGGGCGGGTCCACCCGCGACCAACGCGGCAAGGGCCAGCACGAACGGCACCGGCACGAGGAGACCGGACCAGAAGACCGCCTTGTTGACCGTCTCAGCCTCGGGTTGTCCTTTGCCCCCCAACAGGCGCGGTGCGAAACCCTGCACAACGCCATAGGCGATGATCCAGAGCGCCATGAAGCCGCCGACAAGGAAAAAGGCCTCGCGCCGTCCCTCGGCGGTCCCGTCCGACAGCACCGCCTGGAAATAGACCGGGATGCCCACGACGAACCACACATCGCGCGCCCCGAACAGGAACATGCGCGCCAGCGACAGGCGGTTCACGCGGATGTCCTTCGACCGCCAGCCGGACCAGCTTTCGTCGGATTTCATCCGCCCGGGCAGACCCGCAGGCAGAAACAGCACGACCGCGAGCAAGATCACCGCCAGTACCGCCGCCATGCCCCAGACGGCGGCGTCGAACCCTGCAAGGCCAAGCAGCGCCGCACCCAGGAAGAAGCCGAAACCCTTGACGGCATTCTTCGATCCGGTCAGAGCCGCGACCCAGCGGAACAGCCCCCCGTCCTCGGTCGGGGCCAGCAGTTTCACCGCAGATTTCGACGACATCTTGGCCAGATCCTTGGCCACGCCCGAGACGCCCTGCACCGCCATGACGAAGGCGACCGAGGCCGCAACCGACCAGGCCGGGTCAAGCTGCGCCAGGGCGACCAGCGCCCCGATCTGCAGCGACAGCCCGCCGTAAAGCGTCGCCGCCAAGCCGAACCGCGCCGCCAGCCAGCCTGCGGCAAGGTTGGTCACGATGCCCGCGACCTCATAAAGTAGGAAAAGCCAGGCCAGTTGCACGGGCGAAAAGCCAAGCGCGTTGAAATGCAACAGGACCAGCATCCGCAGCGCGCCATCCGACAGCATGAAGGCCCAATAGGCCGCCGTCACCGCCGCATAGGCGCGCAAGGGGTTCGCAGAGGCAGTCACGTCGCTCACATCGCTCCCGCAACCATGCGGGCGATATCGGCCAGTCGGCAGGAATAGCCCCATTCGTTGTCATACCAGGCGTAGATTTTCACCTGCGTGTCATTGATCACCATGGTCGACGGCCCGTCGATGATTGACGAGCGAGGATCATTGGTGAAATCGCAGGACACCAGCGGCCGCGTCTCGAACCCCAGAATGCCCTTCAGCGGCCCTTCGGCGGCGGTTTTGAACAGGGCGTTGACCTCTTCGGCGGTTGTTTCGCGCTCAACCTCGAACACGCAGTCGGTCAGTGACGCGTTCAGCAGCGGCACGCGCACGGCATGGCCGTTCAGGCGGCCTTTCAGTTCGGGATAGATCAGCGTGATCGCGGTGGCCGAACCTGTGGTTGTCGGGATCAGGTTCATCAGGGCGGACCGCGCGCGGCGCATGTCCTTGGCAGGGCGGTCGACGATGGTCTGGGTGTTGGTCACGTCGTGGATCGTGGTGATCGAGCCATGCCTGATCCCAAGGTTCTCGTGGATCACCTTGACTACCGGCGCGAGGCAGTTCGTCGTGCAGGAGGCCGCCGTCACAAGGTTCTGCGATCCGTCGTAAAGATCATGGTTGACACCGTAGACAAGGTTCAGCGCCCCGCCGTCCTTGACCGGGGCAGAGACGACGACCTTCTTCACCCCGGCGGCATAATAAGGCGCGACCTTGGCCGCTGTCTTGAAGACGCCTGTGCAATCGATCACCAGATCGACACCAAGCTCTGCCAGCAGCAAAGCCTCGATGGTCTTCTCATGGGTCAGCCTGATGCGTTTTCCGTTCAACTCCAGCGCACCCTCGGCGGCGGCAACCGGCGTGCGCCAGCGACCATGGACCGAGTCGAACTCCATCAGCAACGCGTGCTGTTCGGCGTCGCCGACAGGATCGTTCAGCAGGACGATGTCGCCACCTGCGCCTGTATCGATAAGGTCGCGCAAGACAAGTTTGCCGATCCGGCCAAGGCCGTTGAGGGCGATACGGGGCATGATCTCAGTCTTCCTTGAGGGCTTCGGTGTCTATGTCGTCGACGCGGTTTTGCAGCGATAGCCGGTTAAGGGTTGCGAAGGGCAAGGAAATGAACGTTTCGATCCTGCGACGCAGCGCACCATAGGTCTGGGCGAATACCAGTGCCTTTTCGGCGTCGGTACCCATGGCTTTTACCGGGTCCGGCAGGCCCCAATGGCCGGTAATCGGCTGGCCGGGCCATGGCGGGCATTCCTCGGCGGCGGATGTGTCGCAAACTGTAAAGACGAAATCCATGACGATGGAGTCAGGCTGCTGGAACTCGGACACATGCTTGGATCGCAAGCTTGAGGTGTCATGGCCATTTCGCTCAAGCACCTCCAGCGCGAAGGGATTCAGCGCAGTATTGGGGCGGGTGCCGGCCGAAAAGGCCTGAAACTTCCCTTTGCCAAGATCGCGCAACAGGGCCTCGGCAAAGATCGAGCGGGCGGAATTTCCTGAACAGATGAAGAGCACGTCGAAGTCGGTATCGTCCATGGCGGGATCCTTCTGAGCCGACAGGGAGGGAGAAATGAGGTCAGGTCGGGCGCGGCCTACGTCTAGCGCGAGATAGTCGATCAGCGCCTCGGTGAGTTGGCGGTTCGCGGAGTAGAAGAGTGACCGCCCTCGCCGTTCGACACTCGCGAGCCCTGCCGACGCAAGGTCCGAGAGATGGTGCGACAGCGTATTGGCCTTCAGACCTAGCGCCTCGGCAATCTCGGTCGGGCGCACGCCACGCGGGGCAAAGCGCATCAGCAGCCTGAAGACGGCGAGGCGGTCAGGGTGACCGAGGGTGGCGAATGCATGGGCGGCGCTGTTTTTTTCCATAATTCCGGAATACAGGAATTAACAATGCTGTCCAGTGAAGTTTTTATGACGCAGCCTGATCGGGCCACTCCATCCATTCGCGCAGGCTCACCCCTGCGGACTTCTGCGTCCACCGGTCGCAGTGTGCACTAGGTCGAGGCCGAGAGATTGACCCGCCGCGTCAGGGCCTCCGCGCTTTCCTTGCGCTCGGAGAAGCGATCAACAGGATAGTCAGCCCGGTCGCGGGTCAGCAGGGTGAACTTCATCAACTCCTCCAGCCACAGCGGCAGGCGAACGGGATGGCGGCCAGTACCGGGATCAAGTCCCCTCAAGTGAGGCGGGAACGGCTTCAATGCAATCGGCGCCGCCCAAATCGAGCGCGACACATGAACTCAACGGGGAGGGGGAAACCTTGGTCAAAGGCCAAGTATTGCAACTATGTCGAGCATAGGCGCCACTGATGGTGGGAGTTTCAGATCTTCGCAATGCTGTCTTTGCAATGTTACATGGCCTGCTGTGTCACAGATCGACCCGTTTCAGCCGTAGCGCGTTGGCGATGACGGACACCGAGGACAGCGACATGGCCGCCGCCGCGATCATCGGCGACAGAAGAAGGCCAAAGATCGGATAGAGCAGCCCCGCCGCCACCGGGATGCCGGCGGCGTTGTAGATGAAGGCGAAGAACAGGTTCTGGCGGATATTGCGCATGGTGGCCACGGCAAGCTTGCGGGCGCGGACGATGCCGGTCAGATCGCCGCCCAGCAGGGTCAGCCCGGCGCTTTCGACCGCCACATCGGCGCCGGTGCCCATTGCGATGCCCACATCCGCCGCCGCAAGGGCTGGCGCATCATTCACCCCGTCGCCCGCCATGGCGACCTTGTCCCCCTTGCCGCGCAGCCCGTCGATCAGGTCCTTCTTACCCTCGGGCAGCATCCCGGCGCGGACCTCGTCGATGCCCAACCGGCTGGCCACGGCCAGCGCCGTGCGTTCATTGTCGCCGGTTGCCATGATCACCTTGATTCCCAGATCATGCAGGTCACGTATCGCCGCCTCGGCCGTTGGCTTGATCGGGTCGGCAACGGCGACAAGCCCCGCCAGCCTGCCATCCAGCGCCACGAACATCGCCGTCTTGCCCTCGCCGCGCAGGCGGTCGGCGGTCTCCTCGCCCGTGTCGCAGTCGATGCCAAGCGACGTCATCAGCGCGTTATTGCCAAGCGCCACATCGCGTCCATCGACCTTGCCAATCACCCCCTTGCCGGTTACGGCCTCGAACTCCTCGCCATTGCCAAGGCTCAGCCCACGCGCCTTGGCACCCTCGACGATTGCCTCGGCCAGCGGGTGTTCGGAGGCGCGTTCCAGCGCGGCGGCGGCGGCCAGCAACTCATCCTCGGGCACATCGCCGAAGCTGGTCACATCGGTCAGTGCAGGCTTGCCTTCGGTCAGCGTGCCGGTCTTGTCGACGATCAGCGTATCGACATCGGCCATCAGTTCCAGCGCCTCGGCATTCTTGACCAGCACGCCGGCCTGCGCGCCGCGTCCCGCTGCCGTGGTGATGGAAATCGGCGTCGCCAGCCCAAGCGCACAGGGACAGGCAATGATCAGCACCGAGACCGCAGATGCGACGGCAAAGACATAGGACGGGCTGGGACCGAAGATCAGCCAGACGACAAAGGCCGCGATGGCGATCACCACCACCGCCGGCACGAAGATTGCCGAGACCCGATCAGCCAGCCCCTGAATCGGCGCCTTGGACCGCCGCGCCCCGGCCACCATCTGGACGATCTGCGACAGAACCGTATCGGCGCCGACATCTGTGGCGCGGATCGCCAGCGTCCCGTTCTTGTTGATCGTGCCGCCGGTCACGCGATCGCCCTGCACCTTCTCGACCGGCACCGGCTCGCCCGTGATCATGCTTTCGTCTAAGGACGACCGCCCCTCGACCACCTCGCCATCCACCGGCACGCTGTCTCCGGGACGCACGCGCAAGAGATCCCCGGCCACGATGTTTTCCAGCGGCGCGTCATATTCGCTGCCATCGGGCAGGATGCGCCGCGCCGTCTTGGGTGCCAGATCCATCAGCGCCCGGATCGCATCGCCGGTGCGTTCCCGCGCCCTGAGTTCCAGAACCTGTCCGACAAAGACCAGGGCAACGATGACCACGGCAGCCTCGTAATAGGTGCCGACCATGCCGCCCATCCGGTATTCTTCGGGAAAGATGCCCGGCAGGAAGGTCGCAAACAGCGAATAGAGATAGGCCGCGCCGACCCCCAGCGAGATCAGCGTCCACATGTTCGGCGAGCGGTTTTTGAAGGAATCCAGCCCGCGCTGAAAGAAGGGCCGCGCCGCCCACAGCACGATGGGCGTAGCCAGCAGGAATTCCAGCCAAGCGGCGGTGCGGTGCCCGATCCAGTCGCGGACCGGAATGCCCACCATCTCGCCCATGGTCAGGATCAACAGCGGCACGGCGGCGGCCACGCTGACCCAGAGCCGCCGGGTAAAATCGGTCAGTTCATGGCTGGGCTCGTCCGAGGGAATCATCGGCTCCAAGGCCATGCCGCAGATCGGGCAGGCGCCAGGTTCGTCGCGGACGATCTCGGGATGCATCGGGCAGGTCCACTGCGTGCCTGCCGGGGCGGATTTTTCGACCTTGACCGCCGCGCCCGAGGCGTAGAACCACGGATCGCCGTCGAACTTCGACTGGCAACCGTCCGAGCAGAAATAGAAGGTCTGTCCCTCATAGTCGCGCTGGCGTGCCTCGGGCTTGATCGTCACCTGCATGCCGCAAACCGGGTCGATGGCCTTACCGGGATCAGCCTGTGCCGGTGCGCCACCGTGTGTCCCGTGATCGTGCTGCCTATGCGAATGATCGTGCTTGTGGTCCATGACTCTCTCCCGGCAGATACCTATAGGGGGTATATCAGACTTGCTCTATACCCCTTGAGGGTATAGCACAAGCTGCAGATGTTGAAGTTCGGAGCCCTCCTTGGCGCATGACAAGCAGAACCGAGACGCGATCCTGAAGCGGCTTTCCCGCCTGAACGGTCAGGTGCAGGGCGTGTCGCGCATGGTCGAGGACGGGCGCTATTGCGTCGATATCCTGAACCAGACCGCCGCCATCCGCTCGGCCCTGCGCGGGGTCGAGCGCCTGTTGATCGAGGATCATGCGCGAAGCTGCATGGAAGACGCGATCCAATCTGGCGATCAGGACCGGCAGAGGGTGATGTTCCGTGAGGTGGTTGAATTGATGGACAAGGTGCGCGACTGATGCGGTTCCTGCTGTCGGCCCTGCTTGCTGTCATGCTGGCGGTGACGATGCCGCTGGCCCTGACCGGCGCCGCAACGGCGGAAGCGTCGCAGACGGCCTCGATAGCCGAAACATCCGTGCCGCCGGCCGCGCATGAATGCTGTACCCCACAGCCGGACTCTCAGCATGGCGACTGCACAGCCTGTGCCGCCATCGGCCATGCCGAAGTCACGCCGAACGCGGCCCGTTTGCCACGCCGCATCCGGCACATTCCCGCGTTGCAGGATATGAAATCCGCCAGGCCGCGTTTGCCGCTGCCCCCTCCGCGACCCGTTGCTCTCTGACGCCGCCTGGCCCGATGGGCCTGCAAGCTGATCAATTGCGCCACGAGAGGGGCGAATGCCCCTACGGCGCGCAATATCCTGAAGGACATCAGATATGAGCAATCCCAATTTCTCGCGTCGCGGGGCGATCCTGGCGGTCGCGGCGATGCTGTCGACAACCTCTACCCTTGCCTTTGCCGCCACCGGCTCGGACGAAAAGCCGAACCTGCTGAGCATCACCAAGGACCCCGGCTGCGGCTGCTGCGGCGCCTGGGCCGATCTGGCCATCGAGGCGGGGTTCGAGGTCGAGACGACCGAAACCAGCGATTATGTCGGCATGAAGCGTGACGCCGCTGTGCCCGAAAACCTGTGGTCCTGCCACACGACCCGGATTGGCGGCTATATCGTCGAGGGCCATGTGCCCTTCGCGGCCATCAGGCAGCTTCTGGAACAGCGCCCCGATATTACCGGAATCGCCGTGCCGGGGATGCCCGCCGGATCGCCGGGAATGGGCGGCGGGGTCGAGGCCACCGCCGAGGTCATCGCCTGGGGCGGCATTGCCGGCGATGGGCGCGCCTTTCCGCTGGACGGGTAGCAGATGACGCGCAACGCACTCATCCTCGTCGCAGCGGCCGGTCTGGCCGCTGCGATCCTGATACTATGGCGCGGCAGCGGGGCCACTGAACCATCCACGCAGGATCAGGCCGTCATCGCGCTCGGCCAGCGGCTCTACGCCGAAAACTGCGCCACATGCCACGGCGCCGATCTGGAGGGCCAGCCGGACTGGCAGACCCCGCTCGCAAATGGCCGCTATCCGGCGCCACCGCATGACGAGACCGGCCACACATGGCATCATGCCGACGCGCTTCTGGAACGCATCATCCGCGACGGCACCGCCGCCGTGGTCGGCGATGGCTATGAAAGCGACATGCCCGGCTTTACTGATGTCATGAGCGATGCCGAGATTACCGCCGTTCTGGCCTATATCAAATCCACCTGGCCGGAACGCGAGCGCGCGATCCAGAGCCGCATCACCAAGGACAGCGCGCCATGACCTCCCGGCGCGTCACCACCATAGCCTAGGAGTTTCCCAATGCAGATAAGAACCGCCGCAATCGCCCTGACGCTGCTTGTCCTTGCCGGATGCGCGGCCCAGAGGCCCGATATCGCCGCCGAGGAAGCCTCGCCCTATCCGATCCCGAACGAGGTCGTCGCCATTGCCGGCCCTAACCAGGACCTGACCACGGCGCGCCTCGACCCGGCGGATGACTGCTATTGGTACTACCACGCAGGTCCGGTCGAAACGACGCTGGTGCCGCTGCGGGCCGCGAATGGCAACCAAATCTGCAACGCAAAACCGGTCTGACCCATCAGGATCGCCGGAGGGCAGCAGACTAGCTTATCGCCGTCACGCTGCCTTCCGGTGAATAGAGATAGGCGGTCGAACCGATCTGGACCCGCGGGTAGAGCCCGTTGATATGGGCCATGACCATGCGGACGCAGCCGGAACTGGCGCGGCTGCCGATCGAGGTCGGAAACGGCGTACCGTGAATGCGCAGATAGGTATCGCGGTCGCCGAGGTAGAGGTAAAGCGCGCGCGAACCCAGCGCGTTCTGGGGGCCGGGCTCGACGCCACCCTCAAATTGCGCATAGATCTCGGGCTCGCGCTTGATCATGTTCCGTGTCGGGGTCCAGTGCGGCCATTCGACCTTGCGCTTGATCGTATAGGTGCCCGGCTCATACAGATCGCCCCGGCCGATAGCGACGCCGTAGCGCATCGCCGTGCCACCCTCTTCGATGTGGTAAAGGTATCTTGCCACGGCATCGACATGAATATCGCCCGGCACCAGACCATCATTCGCGACGATCCGCTGCGGCAGGAAGCGCGGATGCAGACCCCAGGGATTGGGGCCACCGGCTTCCACCTCGGCATCCCAGGCGGCCTTCTGCGTCGCGTCGGGCCAGGTCGATGCCATTAACGGATTGGCAGCGGCAGCCGAGAACAGGGCGGTTGTCGTCCGAATGAAATGTCTGCGTGTCAGCATGTGATTGCTCCTCATTTATTTCTAACTTGAGAGAATGTGGTAAATGCAGCGAGTTCAGCGCCCATCTACCTCTGGCGTCGCCGCAGGTCCGCCTTCCAGATCGGCGATCAGCGCCTTCATCTCGGCGATTTCCAGCGTCTGGGCCTCGATGATGCTGTCCGCCAGCGCCCGCACACGAGGATCCGAGATATCGGCACGGGTGGATGTCAGGATCGCAATCGAGTGATGCGGAATCATCGCCTTCATCCAGGCGGTGTCGTCGACCGTTGCCTGACTGCGAACCAGAAACAGGCCGAGGGCAAATGCCAGAATTGAAAGGCCCGCGACGATCAAATTGGCACGCGGATTGCGGTACATCCCCAGCATGAAGGCCAACATGATCAGAGCCATGGCGCCGCCCATATACAGCGCCATCCACATCCGGGTCTGGCTGAAAAAGACATGATCCATCGCCCAGGTGTTCAGATACATCAGCCCGAACATGATCATCGTCGAGGTAGCGATCATCGCCGCGAAACGGCCATAGCTTCCGCCGCTCATGCTTCCGTGGCTCTTGTGTCGATCAGAATGATCCATAGCATTGTCCTTTCTTGAAATTTGTCAGTTCCGGCGCGAGGCCGCGACCAGTTCGGCCAATTCGGATGAAGAAATGGCGCCAAAGCGTGAATCCGATCCGGCGATGAAGGTGGGCGTGCCGACAAGCCCCATCGCCTCGGCCAGCGTATTGGACTGCTGGATATGCTGAGCAATCTCCGGGCCGTTCATATCGCGCTGCAATTGCTGCGTGTCTAAACCCATGGATCGCGCAACACGCAGGACGCTGGCCCTTTCGGCCCGGGGTTTCTGACTCATCAGGGCGCGATGAAAGTCGGCGTAGCGGTCCTGCTTGCGCGACGCCAGCGCCGCGCGGGCCGCGAAAACCGAACCCTCGCCGAAGACCGGCCATTCCCGCATCACCATCCGCAAGCCGGAATCGGCTCCTAACACGGCATCCACCACCGGCATCATCGCTCGGCAGAATTGGCAGTTATAGTCGAAGAACTCGATCAGAGATGCGTCGCCGTCTGGATTACCGAAGATCGGTGCATTCGCGTCGTGCTCAAGCTGCCTGCGGAATTCGGGTGGAAGCGAATGACCAGCCCAAGATAGGCGCGGTGCGATGGCCATCGCCGGTGCGGTAAGGGCCAGGGTCAGGATCATGCGTCGCTGAAACATCATGTCACTCCCTTCACGCCGAGACCGCGAACGTCGTCATCATGCCGCTGGCAAGATGCGGCATGTGGTGACAATGCAGCATCCATTCCGCCGCCTCGCCCGCATCCAGCGCCACCGTGACCATCGACATGGGCGGCACATATACCGTGTCGCGCAATGCACCGGAAAACCGTCTGCCATTGATCGCGACGACCTGGAAATGATGGCCATGCAGATGCATGGGATGACCCATCATCGACATGTTGTGGAACATGATCTCGACCCGCTGACCCGACTTAGCCCCGACGGGCACGCGTTCCTCGAACACGCGGTCATTGATGGTCCAGCGATAGGGCTGCATCTGCCCACCCAGCATCACCATGGGTGATGCATCGGCAACTCGTTCCGTCAGCGGAGCAACGGCCCGCAAGGCGGCTTCCTGCGCAAGGTCAATATCGAATGCAGGTGCCGCATCGTCGGCCATTCCGAGAATGACCGGCACGATGGCGCCAGCGGTCGCAAGGATCAGGCCGGTTCGTTCATGCGCCCCCTCGCGCAGCGCAAGGATTGGCCACGCGCCGCCGCCTGCGGGCAGGTCAATTTCGATATCCAGGCGCTGCCCCATGGCAAGACCGAAGCGCGTCCCCGGCAAAGGCTGCACCGGCTGGCCATCCACCGCCACAAGCCGCCCCGGAACCTCACCGCTGTCGATCCAGAACACCGTGGCAGCAGCCGCATTGATGATCTGCAGCAGGACCCGGCCACCCTTTTCTACCCGCACAACTTCCGGGTCGCTCAAGGTGCGGTCATTCACCAGATAGGCATCGAAATCGAAGTCGTTCAGGTCCATCTGCATCCCGGTCATGCCGGGCATGGACATGCCGCTCATTTCCGACATCCCATTCATGGCCATACCGCTCCCCATGTCATGACCGGCTGGTTGCGACATTTCGGCTTCGGCGGCCTCGTCATGCCCCTTTCCCGAGCGGATTTCGTCCAGCACCTCTTCCGGCGGGCGGAAGGAAAAATCATGCAGGAACATGGTGACCTCTTGCCGATCAACTCGCAGATCCTCAGGGCGGCGGACGATCAGGGGTGCGGCCAGCAACTGCATCTCCTGAATGGGCACATGGCTGTGCATCCAGTGCGTGCCTGCTGCGGCCTCAAAATCATAGGCACGCGTCTCTCCTGGCTTCAGCAGCGGCATCGGCATATCGGGAACGCCGTCCTGCGCGTTCGGCGGGATCTGTCCATGCCAATGAATGATCGTCGGCTCGGTCAGATCATTGGTCAGGTCCAGCAGGAAACGCTGGCCCGGATCCAGAATAAGCCCGGGTGTTCCGTTGCCGTTGATCAGCCCGAAAACCGTGGCGGCGCGGCCATCGATGTCAAGCGTGCGCGTCGTTGCCTGCAATGCCAGCGCGGCTGGCTGAGCAAAGCCTGCGCGCGGGATGGCAAAAGCTGCGGCCATGGCAGCGGATGCGGTCAGAAAGCCGCGGCGATTCAGTGTGCAAGTCATATGAATAATCCATCAGACCCCGTAGGGCGAACCATGTTCGGCACCTTGAAAGGTGCGGCAAGCAAGTGTTCAGATGGATTTCGGAGGGCGGTATCCGGGGCCGACCAGAAGGCCCTCACGTGTCTCCGATATAGAGTGCCATTTCAGCGAATGCTCTGTCTCAACAGGCGCAAGTTGCGCGGCAGCAAGCCAGGGCGTAGATGTGCCGACACATACAATCGCACAGGCATCGGTCATATCGTGCCGAGAGGTTTCCCCCGGAGAGCCGTGCTCATGCCCGCCTTTGTCACCGGGATGGCTGATCGAAGCGACAACGTGATCGGCCGACAGTCCGGCTGTGCCAGCACTTTGCCCATGCTGCGTCACGCCCGCGAACACGAGCAGGACAACAAGCAGAGAATATATCGCGCGGCACATCATGTGGTTGAGTTGGAACCGATGAAACTAGCTTGACAATACGCAGGACAGGCTCTCGTTGCAATTCACGGTTTAATCAACAGAGGGTGTAGGTTTCTCCCTTCAGAGCCATTGACCGGCAGCCCTCCCCCGAGGTTCTGCCACCTTCCGCCTCCCCGCCGGTCTGACC
>JAGPGI010000263.1 GCA_018056045.1 Paracoccus sp. (in: a-proteobacteria) | reverse complement strand
AGATCGAGCGCGCCATCGCCCGCGCCATGGACCTGACCCCGCGCGGCATCCGCGAGCATCTGGATCTGTGCCGGCCGATCTATCGCCGCACCGCGGCCTACGGCCATTTCGGCCGCGCCCCCGAGGCCGATGGCGGCTTCTCGTGGGAGCGCACCGACCTGACCGAAGCGCTCAAGCGCGAATTGTGATCGCCTGATCGGGGAATGGGGGCTTCGCCCCCGCGCGTTCCGCGCTCCCCCAGGATATTTCGACATGAAAGAAGGGCCGAGGGTGCGAACCTTTGGCCCTTTCCTCTTTCATGAACAAATATCCTGCGGGGGGGAGCCGCTCGGTCGCCAGACCGAGGGGCGGCGGGGGCGCAAAGCCCCCGTCTTTCGCCTCAGTCCTTGAAGCTGCGGCTGTCCTTGATCTGGTCCCAGGCCCAGACCACCTCTTGCAGGCGATCCTCGTCCGAACGGTCGCCGCCATTCATGTCGGGGTGAAGATCCTTGACCAGGGACTTGTATTGCTTGCGAATCTCGGCGCGGGTCCAGCTGTCCTTGGCCTCGAGGATTTCAAGCGCCTTGCGTTCGGTCGGCGGCAGCTTGCGGGTGCTGCGGTTGCGGACCTCGGGATTGGTGCCGTTCGCGCCCAGAATCTCCAGCGGGTCGTCGATGCCGTGGCGCGCCCATTTCTGTTCCTGCGCGGCGCGGCCAAAGGGCTTGGTCGGGCGCTCCCAGACCGTGGCATTGTCCAGAAACTCCTGAAACTCGGCCTCGGACTGGCCCTGGAAATAGTTCCAGTTGGCGTTGTATTCGCGCACATGGTCCTTGCAGAACCAGAAGTAGTCGTCGAGGTTGCGCGGATTCTTGGGGGCGCGGTATTGGCCGGGCTCGTTGCAGCCCTCCTTGTCGCAGCGCCGCGTCGAGGTCTCGAAGGCGCCGGACATGCCGCGTCGGCCCTTGGCCCGGCGTTTCTTGTCCGAGGCCGCGGAAATGTCGAATCCGAACGGGTCGCTATTGCTCATCTGCCTGCCTTGTCCTGATCGGGATAGGCAGTTTAGGCTATTTCGCAGGACATGAAAGGGGGGCACACGAATGATTGCCGACGAAATGCGTGAAAAACTGACCGGGCTCGCGCCGTCTCAGCTTGAGATCATCGACGAGAGCGAAAGCCATCGCGGCCATGGCGGCTGGCGCGAGGGCGGAGAGACGCATTTCCGGATTCGCATGAGCAGCCCCCGCTTTGAGGGCCTGAACCGCGTCGCCCGCCACCGGCTGGTGCATCAGACGCTGGGCGATATCGTGCCGCGCATCCACGCCCTTGCACTTGAGCTCAGCGAAAGCCGTTAGCGCCGTCAGTCTTGCCGCAACCCCCGGCGCCGCGTAGAAGCCAATCTGACCCGAAAACACAAGGATATTGTCGCATGACCTCGCCCAAGGATTTCAACGACCGCATGCTGTCTCTGGGCCTCGCGCGGGTCAGCGAAGCCGCCGCCCATGCGTCAGCCCTGCTGATCGGTCGCGGCGACGAAAAGGCCGCCGACCAGGCTGCCGTCAACGCCATGCGCGAACAGCTGAACCTGCTGGACATCAAGGGCGTCGTCGTCATCGGCGAGGGTGAGCGCGACGAGGCCCCGATGCTGTATATCGGCGAAGAGGTCGGCACCGGACAGGGCCCCGAGGTCGATATCGCGCTTGACCCGCTGGAAGGCACGACGCTGACCGCCAAGGACATGCCCAACGCCCTGACCGTCATCGCCATGGCGCCGCGCGGCACGCTGCTGCACGCCCCCGACGTCTATATGGACAAGCTGGCCATCGGGCCGAACTATCCCAAGGACGTGGTCAGCCTTGACATGTCCCCCTCCGAGCGGGTGCGGGCGCTGGCCAAGGCGCGCGGCGTCAAGGAAAGCGACATCACCGTCTGCGTGCTGGAGCGTCCCCGGCACGAGGATCTGGTGGCCGAGATCCGCTCGACCGGCGCCGCGATCCGCCTGATCACCGATGGCGATGTCGCCGGCGTCATCCATTGCGCCGAGGCCGAGCTGACCGGCATCGACATGTATATGGGCTCAGGCGGCGCGCCCGAGGGTGTGCTGGCTGCCAGCGCGCTGAAATGCATGGGCGGGCAGATGTGGGGCAAGCTGCTGTTTCGCAACGATGACGAGCGTGGCCGCGCCAAAAAGGCCGGGATCACCGATCTGGACCGCATCTATTCGCGCGACGAGCTGGTCACCGCCGATGTGATCTTTGCCGCGACCGGCGTCACCAACGGCTCGATCGTGGCCGGCGTCAAGCGCGAGCCGCATTACCTGCAGACCGAGACCATCCTGATGCGTTCGAAGACCGGCTCGCTGCGGCGCATGATCTATCGCAACCCGGTGAAGTAAACCGACACAGGCTTGAACAGCGGGCGGTCATGGGGGATGAAGCCCTCATGACCGCCTTTCTTACCGTCGAATCCTCCCTGACCGGCCGGCTGTGGCGCGGCCCCGACGCCGCCCTTGAACGCGCCGCCGAGGCCCTCGCGCAGGAGAGCCGCCTGCCCCTGCCCGTGGCCCGGATCCTTGCCGCGCGTGGCGTGCCCGCGCATGAGGCGCCGGGCTTTCTTGATCCCAAGCTGCGCGACCTGCTGCCCGATCCGCTGAGCCTGCGCGACATGGCTGCGGCCGCCGCCCGCATCACCGACGCCGCTCGCGCCGGGCAGCGCATCGCCATCTTTGCCGATTACGATGTCGATGGCGGCGCCTCGGCCGCGCTGCTGATCGACTGGCTGCGCCAGCAGGGGCGCGAGGCGACGCTGTATATCCCCGACCGTATCGACGAAGGCTATGGCCCCAACGTCCCCGCCATCGCCGCGCTGGCGCAAGAGCATGAGCTGATCATCTGCGTCGATTGCGGCACGCTCAGCCACGAGGCGCTGGCCGCCGCCGCGCCCCGCGACGTGATCGTGCTGGACCACCATCAGGGCGGCGAGACCCTGCCTCCGGCGCTGGCGGTGGTGAACCCCAACCGCGCCGATGAAGATGGTGCGCTGGGTCATCTTTGCGCGGCGGGCGTGGTCTTTCTGACGCTGGTGCAGTGCAACCGCATCCTGCGCGAAGGGGGGCAGCCCCAGCCCGACCTGATCGGCCTGCTGGATCTGGTGGCGCTGGCGACCGTCGCCGATGTGGCGCCGCTGATCGGCGTCAACCGCGCCTTTGTGCGGCAGGGGCTGGCAATCATGGCCCGGCGCGAACGTCCGGGGCTGGTCGCGCTGTCGGATGTGGCGCGGCTTGATTCGGCGCCCAACGCCTTTCATCTGGGCTTTCTGCTGGGACCGCGCATCAATGCCGGCGGCCGCGTGGGCCGCGCCGATCTGGGGGCGCAATGCCTGTCCTGCACAGATGCCACGCGGGCCGCGAAATATGCCGCCGAGCTGGACGAGCTGAACCGCGACCGCCGCGCCATCGAGGCCGCCGTCCGCGAAGAGGCGCTCGCGCAGGTCGAATCGCGCGAACCCGATCTGCTCGCCTGGGCCGCGGGCGATGGCTGGCATCCCGGTGTCGTCGGCATCGTCGCCGCCCGCGTCAAGGAGGCGACCGGCCTGCCCTCGGTGGTGATCGGGATCGAGAGCGGCATCGGCAAGGGCTCGGCCCGCTCGGTGCCCGGCGTCGATCTGGGCCGCGCCATCCAGCGCCTTGCTGCCGAGGGCCTGCTGCTGAAAGGTGGGGGCCATGCCATGGCGGCCGGCCTGACCATCGAGGAGGCAAAGATCCCCGAGGCCATGGCGCGGCTGTCGCAATTGCTGGCGCGCGAGATGGCCGAGCGCTCCGGCGCGGGCGAGCTGCGCATCTCGGGGCTGATGGATCCGGCGGGGGCCACGGTCGAGCTGATGCAGATGCTGGAACGCGCCGGCCCCTTCGGACAGGCCGCCCCTGCCCCCAGATTCGCCTTTGCCGATCAGCTGATCGACAGCGCGGGCACCATGGGCGACAGCCATCTGCGCCTGCGCTTTCGCAGCCCCGGCAGCCCGGTGCTTGAGGCCGTGGCCTGGGGCGCGATGTCAGGCCCGCTTGGTCCGGCGCTGCTGGGCGCCAAGGGCCGCCGCTTCCATCTGGCCGGCAAGCTTGAGCTTTCGCAATGGGGCGGACGCGAGCGCGTGCGGCTGCGTCTGGACGATGCCGCACCGGTGATCTGAGGGATTTTCGGGAGGCGTGGAAAAACTTTATCGCAAGATGATTTTTCCGCTTGCAGCCCCCCGATAGCTGGCCTAAACACCGCTCCACGCCGCGGGGCACAGCCAAGCGGAAACAGAAAGTGGCCCGTTCGTCTATCGGTTAGGACGTCAGGTTTTCAACCTGAAAAGAGGGGTTCGACTCCCCTACGGGCTGCCACTTTTTCCTGAAATCATTGCGTTCATGCCAGGTTCACGGCAGATGCCCTGCGATTTTCGGGGCGTGGGACAGCTTTGGCTTTTGCAGCCTCTTCCATGCGCCGAACAGCCCGCTCAGTCAGCCGCGCCAGCTTGACCCTTTGCACGCAGGTCGCTGGACGGCCCTGCATCGCATCGCTAAGCATGTCGCAAGACCGCAGCGGGACAATGACTTATGAGCGATACCTTGATCATGCTGAGCGCCGGATTTTTCGGCGGGATGCTGAACGCCG
>JAGPGI010000262.1 GCA_018056045.1 Paracoccus sp. (in: a-proteobacteria) | reverse complement strand
ACCGCCATAGATGTCGGAAATCTTGGAATCCGGCGTCAGCACGGCGGTATAGGCCCCCAGACGCATGGTGCCGCCCTTGTCGTCGGTGAGCTTGCGCTGAACGGTGTAATTGCCCTGCACCCATTCTTTCAGGTGATAGACGACCGGGGTAAAGCGGGTCTCGCCGGCCTCATGGTCGAATTCCTCGGAGCCGGCATCGGGCATGCCGGCCAGATTGCGCGCGGCCTCGATCACCGCCATCTGCATGCCCAGACAGATGCCAAGATAGGGCACGTTCTTTTCGCGGGCATATTTCGCCGCCGTGACCATGCCTTCGGTGCCACGCTCGCCAAAGCCGCCGGGCACGATGATGCCATTATAGCCGTCCAGCAGATGCGCGCCTTCGCCCTCCAGCTTCTCGCTGTCCACCCAGTCGGCCTTGACGCGGACGCGGTTGGCCATGCCGCCATGGGTCAGGGCCTCGGCGATGGATTTATAGGCGTCCTCGAGCTGGGTGTACTTGCCGACGATGGCGACGCGGACCTGACCTTCGGCATGGGTCAGGCGGTCCATCACATCCTCCCAGCGCGAAAGGTCGGGACGCGGCGCCGGGCTGATCTGGAAGGCGTCCAGCACCGCCTGATCAAGACCGGCGCGGTGATAGGCCAGGGGCGCCTCATAGATGGATTTCAGGTCATAGGCCGGGATCACGGCATCGGGGCGGACGTTACAGAACAGCGCGATCTTGGCACGTTCCTTTTCCGGGATCGGATGTTCGCTGCGGCAGACCAGCACATCGGGCTGGAGCCCGATCGAGCGCAATTCCTTGACGCTGTGCTGGGTGGGCTTGGTCTTCAGCTCGCCCGAGGCGGCCAGATAGGGCAGCAGGGTCAGATGCATGAAGATGCAGCGCCCGCGCGGCCGGTCCTGCGCGAATTGCCGGATCGCCTCGAAAAAGGGCAGGCCCTCGATATCGCCGACCGTGCCGCCGATCTCGCAGAGCATGAAATCGACCTCATCCTCGCCAATCGAAAGGAAGCTCTTGATTTCATTGGTGACATGGGGAATGACCTGAATGGTCTTGCCCAGATATTCGCCGCGGCGCTCCTTTTCGAGCACGTTGGAATAGATCCGCCCCGAGGAAACCGAGTCGGTCCTGCGCGCCGAAACCCCGGTGAAACGCTCGTAATGGCCAAGGTCCAGATCGGTCTCGGCGCCGTCATCGGTGACGAAGACCTCGCCATGCTCAAAGGGGCTCATGGTGCCGGGATCGACGTTCAGATAGGGATCGAGTTTGCGCAGCCTGACCGTATAGCCGCGCGCCTGCAACAGCGCCCCCAGCGCCGCCGATGCCAGCCCCTTTCCAAGGGAAGAAACCACACCGCCGGTGATGAAGATATAACGCGCCATGAGGCCCCCGTGAGTAATCAAATAGATGATCGCGGCCCGAATCTGGGCGGCATCACGGGACCCAATCTATATCCGATTCGTCCCGTGGCCGCAACGGACCGCAATTTGTGGTAAGGGGCGCGATTTGCACCCCCAAGTTATGTGTCAGTTCGTGGGCGCCGGAGCCGGCGTTTCCGCCGCGGGCGCCGCGGGTGCATCAGCGGCAGGCGGGGTCACGGGGGCGGCGCTTTCCGCCGGAGCGGCGGGCGCCTCGGCTGCCGGAGGCGTGACCGGCTGGGCTGCGCCCGGGACTACGGGCTGGCCGGCGCCGGGCGGAGGGGCATAGTTTTCAAGCCCGGCGGGCAGGTCGGTCGTCGGCGCGCTGGCTGTGCCGCCAAGGTCCAGCTGGTCCACGATCGACCCGCTCGAGGCGTTGCGCGCCGCGATGATGGTCAGCGTGAGCGAGGTGATGATGAAGCCGATGGCAAAGATCCAGGTCAGGCGCGACAGGGCATTGGCGGCCTGACGGCCGGTCATGACGCCGCCTCCGCCACCACCCATGCCAAGGCCGCCGCCTTCGGACCGCTGCAGAAGCACCACTCCGATCAGCAGGACTGCAAGGATCAGATGCACGGTAAGGACGACGTTTTCCACCACGGGGCCTTTCATTCAGCGACGCGCCTATCTAGTCACCAAGGCGGGGATTGGCAAGCGGGGGCGGCAATGGTCGCACTGATGATTCAGGGAACCGGCTCGAATGTCGGAAAATCGCTGCTGGTGGCGGGGCTGTGTCGCGCTGCAAGGCTGCGCGGAATCCGCGTCGCGCCCTTCAAGCCGCAGAATATGTCGAACAACGCCGCCGTGACCCCGGACGGGGGCGAGATCGGCCGCGCGCAGGCCCTGCAGGCCCGTGCGGCGGGGCTTGAGTCCTCGGTCCACATGAACCCGGTGTTGCTGAAGCCCGAAACCGACCGCGCCGCGCAGGTCGTCGTGCGGGGCCGCGCGGTGACGCGGGCGGCGGCAGCGGATTACGCGGCGCTGAAGCCGCAGCTGATGGGCGCGGTGCTGGACAGTTTCCAGCGCCTCTCCGCCGCGCATGATCTGGTGCTGGTCGAGGGTGCCGGCAGCCCGGCCGAGGTCAATCTGCGCGCCCGCGACATCGCCAATATGGGATTCGCCCGCGCCGCCAATGTGCCGGTGGTGCTGGCGGGCGATATCGACCGGGGCGGCGTGATCGCGCAGATTGTCGGCACGCAGGCGGTGATCGACCCGCAGGATGCGGCGATGATCCGCGGGTTTCTCATCAACCGTTTCCGAGGTGATCCGGCGCTGTTCGATGCCGGGCGCGCCTTGATCGCCGAGCGCACCGGCTGGCCCGATCTGGGCCTTGTGCCGTGGTTTCCAGATGCCGTCCGCTTGCCGGCCGAGGACGCGGCCGATCTGCGCCGCAGTTCCGGGGCAGGTGCCTTGCACATCGCCTGTCCGATGCTGTCGCGGATCGCGAATTTCGACGATCTGGATCCTTTGGCGGCCGAGCCGGGCGTCCGGCTGACCATGGTATTGCCGGGGCAGGCGCTGCCGGGCGATGCCGATCTGGTCGTGCTTCCCGGCAGCAAGTCGACGCGCGGCGATCTGGCCTTCCTGCGCGCGCAAGGCTGGGATATCGACCTGAGCGCGCATCTGCGGCGTGGCGGGCGGGTGCTGGGCATCTGTGGCGGCTATCAGATGCTGGGCCGCATGATCCACGATCCGCAGGGCCATGACGGTCTTCCGGGCAGCGATCCCGGTCTGGGGCTTCTGGAGGTGGAGACCCATATGGCCCCCGACAAGCGCCTGACCCGGATCGAGGGCCGCGCCCTGGGCCAGCCGATCGAGGGTTATGAGATCCATATGGGCCGCACCACCGGCCCCGATTGCGCGCGCCCCTTTGCCTATATCCCGCAGCCTGACGGCGCGACCAGCATCGACGGTGGTGTCGCCGGCACCTATCTGCACGGGCTTTTTGCCAGTAATGCCTTTCGGTCGGCATGGCTTGCCGGGTTCGGGATGTCATCCGCGCTGGATTACGGCGCTGGCGTCGATGAGGTTCTGGACCGTCTTGCCCTGCATCTGGAAGTCCATCTGGATATCGACCGTCTGCTGGGGCTGGCGCGCTAGCAGGCCCGGTCAGGATCACCCCCGCAGGACGCCCAGAACCAGAGAGATCGACACCACGCCAAGCCAAAGCGCAGCGATCCGCTGGACGGCTTGCAGCCGTTCAGCGCCGGTGCTTCCCGTCTGCGTCAGCTTGCCAAGGCCGCCCCAGAGCAGCGCTGCCCCGGCCACCATCAGGCAGAACATGCCGATCCGGGCTGGAAAGTCGGCGCTGGCGGCGGCGGGCAGCAGCACGAGGCCAAAGACAAATGCCTTGGGGTTCAAAAGCGTGGTGACATAGATCTTGCGTGCGGTGACACGTGCGGTTTCCCCTTCGGGGCCATGAAAACGCCAGAGCTTCAGGGCAAGATAAAGCACCCAGATCGCAGCGATCAGCTTCATCGCCACGGTGACGGCCGGCAGTCTCCCAAGCGTCTGTGCGCCCAGATAGGTCAGGGGCAGGACGGTCGTCAGATATCCGGCCAATTCGGCGGGCAAAAGCCGCAGCACGCGGAAAAGGCCGTGCTGCGCCCCGGCGATCCCCATCAGCGTATTGGTCGGACCCGGCGCAACAAGAAGCGCCAAGGCCGCAGAGATGAAGACCGCAAGGGTCATCCGAAAACGCCTCGTTCGCTATGTGGAGCGCGACCGGCTGCGCCGGCCCTTAACCCAGAACCTCGTTCAGGATCCGCTGGGCCTCGGCCTTGCAGGGCGTCAGGCGGTCGCGGTCTTCGCCCGGGAAAAAGCGGGCGCGCACGGCGGTTGGCATCGGTGCCGGCTCGGCGATGACGACACGGGGGCCGATGGATTCGCTTTCAAGCTGCCAGCTGCGCGCCAGCGCGATCTGGCCGGCCTTGGTCGCGCCGTAGCTGCCAAAGAACTTGGCACCGCCGCGATCGTCCTCGAAAAACAGTGCCGTGCCCTTGCGGGCGCGCAAAAGCGGCTCGAACAGCCCGATCAGCCCGCGCGTGGTCACGATGTTCAGATCGACGGATTTCTGGAAATCCTTGGCGTCGATATGCCCCGCAGGCGATAGCGGCGCGGCATGGATCGCGGTATGCGCCCATAGATCAAGGCCACCCCAGCGCCCGGCCACGGCCTGCGCAAGCTGGCCCATCGCCTCGGGTGTGCCGATATC
>JAGPGI010000261.1 GCA_018056045.1 Paracoccus sp. (in: a-proteobacteria) | reverse complement strand
CCGACAGCCGCCGGTCGATGCCGAAGACATGCTGAAAGCTGTGATCCAGCCACATGCGCGAGGGGGTGCCCGCGAAAAGCGGGTAATGGCTGGCAAACAGCCGCCAGATCTTGCGCCCGTCCGTTTCCACCGCGCCGCCATCGGCGCGCGGCACGCCCAGATCGGTCAGGCTGACCCCCTGCGAACAGAGCATGCGAAAGACATAGTGATCGGGGGTGACGAAAAGCTGCGCCGGATCGGGGAATGCCGCGTCCTCGGCATACCAGCGCGGGTCGGTGTGGCCATGCGGGCTGAGGATCGGCAGATCGCGGATTTCCGCATAAAGCGCGCGGGCCAGATCGCGGGCGCGCCCCTCCAGCGGGAACAGACGGTCTTCGTCCATCAGACCCATGCGTCACCCTCTCCCCTGCGACTCACGCTTGCACCCAAGCTGATCGTCTAATATGCTAGTTTTCAAGAACGGTCAATGCAGAGTCGCAGCGGGGGAATGATGGTATCTGAAACGCTTTCGGCTGCGGCGCTGCCGGTTCTGGGCGAGACGCGCCCGCGCACCGTCACCGACCAGATTTTCGACCTGCTTTACGAGCGGGTGGTGAACCTGACCTTGCCGCCCGGCGCCAAACTGTCCGAGGCCGAGGTGGCCTCGCAGATGGGCGTCTCGCGCCAGCCGGTGCGCGATGCGTTCTACCGGCTGTCGCAGATGGGCTTCATCCAGATCCGGCCGCAACGCGCCACCATCATCACGCCGATTTCCGAGCCGGCGGTGCTGCAGGCCTATTTCATCCGCGCCGCGCTGGAAGAGGCCTGCATGCGCGTCGCCGCCGAAAAGCTGACGCCCGCGCAGATCGATAAGCTGGATGCCCTGGTGGACCGGCAGCAGGCGGCGCTGGATGCCGGCCAGCGGGCCGAATTCCACGCCATGGACGACCAGTTTCATCGCGACATCTGCGCCTATGCGGGTCTGGATTTCGTCTGGAGCCTGGTCAAGGAAAACAAGGGCCACATGGACCGCGCCCGCTATCTCAGCCTGACCCATGGCGCCCGCACCGCGCTGGACGAGCATAGGCTGATCATGGCCGCGCTGCGGGCACGCGATCCGGCCCGCGCCGCCGCCGCCGTCCGTCAGCACCTCAGCCGGATCGAGAGCATCATCGCCCGGCTGCGCGTCGAGCAACCCGGCATCTTTGACAGCTAGGCGCCGGCCTCAGCCGCGCAGATCCAGCATCTGCCCGTCCTTGAGGGTTCTCAGCACGATCTCGGAACGGACCTGCGCGACCTGAGGATGCGGCAGCAGGTCCTCATGGACAAAGGCCGCGAAGGTCTCGAGGTCGCGCACGCGGATATCCAGCACGTAATCCGCATCCCCCGAAACCGAGAATGCCGAATGAACCTGCGGATGGCCCTGCAGAAAGCGGGTAAAGCCATCCTCATGCCCCTGCCCATGATCGCGCAGGGTGACGCGGACGATGGCGCGCAGACCAAAGCCCAGCATCTGCGCATCGAGCCGCGCGGCATAGCCCCGGATCAGCCCCGCCTGCTCAAGCGCCGCGCGCCGGCGCGAACATTGCGAGGCCGACAGATGCACGATCTCGCCCAAAGCGGCATTGGTCAAGGCACCGTCACGCTGCAGCGCGTCAAGAATCGCAAGGTCGAAATGATCCATGCGCAGATTATGCGCCTTTTTGGCCAATCATGCGCGTTCCTTGTATATTGGTCAGGCCAGACGGTCCTGATTGCAAGCTTCGTGCGCCCCATCCGTGTCATGCTTGGGGGATACGCGACATAAGGAAACGCCATGGGCCCCTTCCCGCATGACGCCCCGAAAGCCACGATCAGCCTCGACAATCCCGCCGGGACCGACGGTTTCGAATTCGTGGAATTCGCCCATCCCGAGCCGGAAAAGCTGGATGCCATCTTCCGCCAGATGGGGTTCGTGCCCGTCGCCCGGCACAAGCGCAAAAAGATTACCCTCTATCGGCAGGGCGACATCAACTATCTGCTGAATGCCGAGCCCGACAGCCACGCCGCGCGCTTTGTGGCCCAGCACGGTCCCTGCGCACCCGCCATGGCCTGGCGCGTGGTCAATGCGGGGCAGGCGCTGGACCATGCCCTTGCCCTTGGCGCCACGGAATATACCGGCCCCGGCAAGTCGCTGAACCTGCCGGCGGTGAAGGGCATCGGCGGATCGCTTTTGTATTTCGTCGATCACTACGGCGATACGGGCAGTTGCTACAGCCCCGAATTCGACTGGCTGGGCGAGGCCGATCCCTGCCCGACGGGCTTTGGCTTTTACTATCTGGACCACCTGACCCATAACGTCATTCGCGGCAATATGGACACCTGGTATCGGTTCTATCGCGACACGTTCAATTTCCGGGAAATCCGCTTTTTCGACATTCAGGGCAAGATGACCGGGCTGGTCAGCCGGGCGCTGACCTCGCCCGATGGCAAGATCCGCATCCCGATCAACGAATCCACCGACGATCACAGCCAGATCGAGGAATATCTGCGCCGCTACAAGGGCGAGGGCATCCAGCACATCGCCATCGGCACCGAGGATATCTATTCCGGCACCGACCGCATCGCCGGGGCCGGCATGCGCTTCATGCCCGGACCGCCCGACACCTATTACGAGATGTCGCGCGACCGGGTCACCGGCCACGCCGAGCCCATCGCGCGCATGAAACAGCACGGCATCCTGATCGACGGCGAAGGCGTCGTCGGCGGGGGCGAGACCCGGATCCTGCTGCAGATATTCTCAAAGACCGTGATCGGGCCGATCTTTTTCGAATTCATCCAGCGCAAGGGCGACGATGGTTTCGGCGAGGGCAATTTCCGCGCCCTCTTTGAATCGATCGAGGCCGATCAATTGCGCCGTGGCGTGCTGAAACCCGACAACGCTGCTTGATCTGCCCTGCCCCGCACGCGTTTCGCGCTGCGCGACACCCGGCCGCCTCTCTGCCCTTCTGGAGGCGGCCGGGCCAATTTCGGGATCGGCTCAGGCCGCCATGGTGGCCGCCACCGCGCGCTTCCAGCGCGCATAGCGGGCGTCGCGCGTGGTCTTGTCCATCGCCGGCTCAAAACGACGCTCCAGCGCCCATTCGCGGGCAAATTCCTCGGGCGGAGGGCAGATTCCGGCGCCAAGCCCGGCCAGATAGGCGGCGCCAAGCGCGGTGGTTTCGGTCACCACCGGACGGTCGACCGGCGCGCCGAGGATGTCGGACAGGAACTGCATGGTCCAGTCGCTGGCCACCATGCCGCCATCGACGCGCAAGACCCCCTCGGCCGCAGCGCCCCAATCGGCGCGCATCGCCTCGAGCAGGTCGCGGGTCTGAAAGCCGACGCTTTCCAGCGCCGCGCGGGCAAATTCGGCGGGGCCGGAATTTCGGGTCAGACCAAAGACCGCGCCCCGGCTGTCGGGCCGCCAATAGGGCGCGCCCAGCCCGGTAAAGGCCGGCACCATGATCAGTTCCTGCGCCGGGTCGGCTGCCTCGGCCAAAGGCTGCGTCTCGGCAGCGTGGCGGATGATCTTCAGCCCGTCGCGCAGCCATTGCACCACCGCGCCGGCGATAAAGATCGAGCCCTCCAGCGCATAGGTGGTCTGCCCGTTCAGCCGATAGGCGATGGTGGTCAGCAGCCGGTTCTTCGAGGGCACCATTTGCCCCCCGGTGTTCAGCAGCGCGAAACAGCCGGTGCCATAGGTCGATTTCATCATGCCCGGACGGAAACAGGCCTGCCCCACGGTCGCGGCCTGCTGATCGCCCGCGACACCCAGGATCGGGATCTCGCGCCCGAAGAGATCGGCGCGCGTCACGCCGAAATCGTCGGCGCTGTCGCGCACCTCGGGCAGCAGCGCCATGGGGATGTCCAGCAGCGCGCAGATATCCGCGTCCCAGCGGTTCTCGGCGATGTTGTAAAGCAGCGTCCGCGCGGCATTGGTGGCATCGGTCGCATGCACCTTGCCGCCGGTCAGGTTCCAGATCAGCCAGCTGTCGACGGTGCCGAAGGCCAGCTCGCCAGCCTCGGCGCGGGCGCGGGCGCCATCGACATGGTCCAGCAGCCATTTCAGCTTGGTGCCGGAAAAATACGGGTCGAGCAGCAGGCCGGTCCGGGACGAGATCATCGGCTCATGCCCCTCGGCCTTCAGCCGATCGCACAGATCGGCGGTGCGGCGGTCCTGCCAGACGATGGCGTTATGCAGGGCGCGGCCGGTCGCGCGGTCCCAGAGCACCGTGGTTTCGCGCTGGTTGGTGATGCCGATGGCGGCGATGTCAGCTGCCCCCTGCCCCAGTTTCTCGATGGCGGCGCGGGCGGTCGCGGCGACCGTGCTCCACAGATCCGAGGCGTCATGTTCCACCCATCCCGAGGCCGGGAAATGCTGGGCAAATTCCTCTTGCGCCGAGGCAACGGGCGCGAGCTTTTCGTCAAACAGGATGGCGCGGGACGAGGTCGTGCCCTGATCAATGGCAAGAATATGTTTCATGGCGGACTCCTCCCCCGGGATAGAATGGGGGCGGGGCAATGCCCCGCCCCCGATGCTGTTACTGCCAGGACTTCAGCAGCTCGTCATAGGAAATCGTCTCGCCCTGCGGCTTTTCGTTTTCCAACTTGGCCACCGGCGCGCCGGGCGCGTCGAGCCATTCCTGAGC
>JAGPGI010000017.1 GCA_018056045.1 Paracoccus sp. (in: a-proteobacteria) | reverse complement strand
GCCTCTGACGACAATGGCATCGCTGGCGGTGCGGCGGTGATCGCGCTGGATCTGGCAGCGGTGGACCGCCGCTTCGGTCTGGCCATCGCGCCCGAGCCGCGCGAGGCCATCGCGCTGGAGTTGCCGCTGCCGGCCTCGGGGTCGCGCAAGGATATTCGCGGGCGGCTGGCCGAGGATCTGTCGCGCCATCCATGGGCCAACCTGCCGGTCACCGTCTCGCTGAAGGTCAGCGACGGCATCGGGCAGGAGGGGGTGGCCCCGCCCATGGCCATGGTGCTGCCGGGACGGCGATTCTTTGACCCTCTGGCCGCCGCGCTGATCGAGCTGCGCCGCGATCTGCTGTGGTCGCGCCAGAATGCGGCCCGCAGCGCGCAGGTTTTGCGCGCCGTCAGCTGGCAGCCCGACGGCTTTATCGAGGAAGATCTGTATAAGGGCCTGCGCGGCGCCATCGGCACGCTGGAATCGGGCAACCTGTCCGAAGAGGCGCGCAACAAGCTGGCGCAGGTGCTGTGGGACGCCGCTGTCGCGCTGGAGGATGGCGGGCTGGCCGATGCGCTGGAACGCATGCAGCAGGCGCAGGAGCGGCTCTCTGAGGCGATCCGCAACGGTGCCAGCCCCGAGGAAATCCAGCGCCTGATGGACGAGCTGCAAAAGGCCACCGACGAGTACATTGCCATGCTGGGCGAGCAGCAGGGCGAGGACCCGTCCGAGCGCTTTGACCGCTCGCCCAGGGACGGGAACCAGCAGATCACCGGCGACCAGATCCAGCAGATGATGGACGAGATCCAGCGCCTGATGAACGAGGGCCGCATGGCCGAGGCGCAGGAATTGCTGGAGCAGTTCAACCGCATGATGCAGAACCTGCGGGTCACGCAAAGCGATGATCCCTCATCCTCTGCCCGCTCGGGGCGGATGGGCAAGCTGGCCGAGACGCTGCGCGATCAGCAGAAGCTGGCGGATGAGGCGATGCGCCAGATGCAGGACCAATACGGCCAGTGGCAGCAGGGCGAGGATGGTGCTCAGGGCAGTCAGGACAATCAGGACCTGGCCGATCGCCAGCGCGAGCTGCGCGAAAGCCTTGGCCGCCAGCGGGGCCTGCTGCCCGGACGCGGCACCGATCAGGGCGAGGCCGCGCGGCGCGATCTGGACGAGGCGGGCCGCGCCATGGAGGAGGCCGAGGAGGCGCTGCGGCAGGGCGACCCCTCGGGCGCGATGGAGCGGCAGGCGCAGGCGATCCAGTCCATGCGCGAGGGGATGCGGGCGCTTGGCGACATGCTGTCGCAAAACCAGCCCGAGGGACAGGAAGGCCAACAGGGCCAGCAAGGCCAGCAGGGTGACGGGCCGCAGGATCCGGCGGGCGATGGGCGCGGCCAGCGCGGGCTGGCGCAGCCATGGTCCCAGCAGCCGCAGACCGATCCTTTGGGGCGGGCGCTTTCGGGCGATGGCGGTTCGATCACCGGTGGCGATCCCCTGGCCGAGGGGGGCGACCCGGCCCGCAAGGCCCGCGACCTGCAAGACGAGATTCGCCGCCGCGAGGCCGAGCGCGACCGGTCCCGCGATGAGCGCAACTATCTGGGCCGCTTGCTGGAAAACTTCTGATTATTCGCCGATGATGCGGTCGTGCAGCCATAGCCGGCCACGGTCGATATCCTGCCGCCATTCGGCCAGCAGGCCGCCATCCTCATCGGCGGCGACGCGCGGCGCCAGCGCGTAGACCGCGACGATTCCCAGCGCCAGCATCGCGGCCAGCCCGAAACCCGAAGCATAGCCCGAGCCGCGTTTCGCCGCCGCGACGACCGGAAGCGGCGTGGTTGCCAACACCGTCTCTTGCGCGTGATCGGCGGCGGCTGGCCCGGTCGGAACGGGCGTCGTCCGGGCGCCGGCAGGCGGAAGCGCGGGCGGAGGGCCCGGGCGGGTCAGTGTCGCCGCCAGTTCGGCCGCGTCGGGCAGCGCGGCGACCACCGGCTCGGGGCGCCTGTCGTCTTTGGGCGCGGGTTCTTCGGGGGCCGGTGCGGGGGGCTCGAATTCGAGAGGGGCAGGCTCGGCCTGATCCATCGCTCTGGCGGGTTCCGCGTCCGGCTCGAGAGCGAGTTCGACAGGTGCCGGCTCTGGCGCAGCGATCGCTGGCGCGACCGGTTCGGGTTCTGTGGGCGCGACGGTCAGCGTGGTGGCTGGCCAGTCGGCATCTGCCATTGCCGGTGATTCAATGGTGGGCTCGACGGATGGGATATCGGCCGGCGCTGCGGCGATGTCGGACGGCGTTTGCGCGGCCGCGTCAGCCACTGCTGAGGGTTCCAGCAATGTGTTCGCGATATTTTGATCGGTGGCCGGGGCGGGCTTGTCGGCCTCGGTCTGGCGGGCCTGCAATTCGCGCGCGGTTTCCTCGCGCAGGATCGCCAGGATCGAATCGTTCAGCGGTCGGTTCAGGGCGGGGCGGGCCTGCGGATCATAGGGGGCGGCATCTGATCCGCCGCCTGCGGATTGGCCGGTCTGGAACCAGACATGGCTGCAGGCCGAGCATTCGACCTCGCGCCCGGCCGCCGGGATGGCCGCAGCCGCGATCTCGTATTGGGCGCCGCAGCGGGGGCAGGTCAGACGCATGGACAGATCTCTCACCTTTTCGATACGGACGGTTTCGGTCGCGCGGGCGTCTCGCATTCGCCGCAGGACTGTTCTATCAAGCCCGGAACCGCACGCCAAGCAGGCCGCAGTGCAAGGAGTGAACCCGTGATCGAGATGCAGAACCTGTCCTTCGGCTATAGTGGCGGCGACCCGCTGCTGGCCGATATGACGCTCAGCCTGCAGCCGGGGTCCTTTCACTTTCTGACCGGGCCCTCGGGGGCGGGCAAGACCACCTTTCTGCGCCTGTGCTATGCCGAGCTGTTGCCGACTTCGGGGCGAATGACGGCCTTTGGGCAGGACGTGACCGGGCTGACGCGCGACGGCATCGCCGGCCTGCGCCGCCGCGTCGGCGTGGTTCATCAGGATACGCAATTCCTGGACCATCTGCCGGTGGCCGAGAACCTTGCCCTGCCCTTGATGGTCTCGGGTGCGGCGATCGACATGGCGGCCTTGGGCGACCTGCTGGCCTGGGTGCAGCTGTCGAACCACGCCCGCGCCATGCCGCCCGAGCTGTCGGGGGGCGAGCGGCAGCGCGCCGCGCTGGCCCGCGCCGTCATCATGTCGCCCGACCTGATCCTTGCCGATGAGCCGACGGGCAATCTGGACTGGGACATGTCCATGCGCCTGCTGCAATTGCTGATCGAGCTGAACCGCTCCGGCAAGGCGGTGGTGATCGCCACCCACGATTTGAACCTGATCCGCGCCGCCAAGCAGCAGGTGCAGGCGCGGGTGCTGCGCATCGCCGGCAAGCGGCTGCAACTGGCGGGAGCGGATCTGTGAAAAAGGCTGGCCTGAAATCGCTCGACTTCGCGGCGCTGTGGCGCGGACTGATCCGGCCCGATCCGGCGGGGACCGACCGCGTGGTGCCGCCCACTGGCTTTACCGCGCAACTGACGGTGTTTTCCGCCGGGGCCATGGCCTTTCTGGCGGTCTTCGCGATGGCTTTGGCGCTGGCGACGGACCGGCTGGCCGAACGATGGTCGACGGAACTGGCGCAGACCGTGACCGTGCGCGTCTCGGCCCCCGCCGACCAGCTGGACGAGCAGACCGCCGCGGTGATGGAGGCGCTCAAGACCACGCCCGGCATTGCCGAGGCGAAAATCCTGCCCGACGAGCAGGTCGAAAAGCTGCTTGAGCCATGGTTCGGCCCCGATGTCCCGGTCGAGGCGCTGCCCGTCCCGCGCCTGATCGAGGTGGTCGAGGCTGACGAGGGCTTTGACGCCGAGGCCCTGCTCCTGCGCCTGCAGGGCGAGGCGCCCGGCGCGGTGCTGGACGATCACACTCGCTGGCGCCAGCCGCTGGTCAGCGCCGCGAACCGGCTGCGGCTTTTGGGGCTGTTCTCACTGCTGTTGATCGCGACCACGGCGGGCGCGATGATCACGCTGGCCGCCAAGGCGGCGCTGGCCGCAAACGGGCAGGTGATCCGGGTCTTGCGCCTGATCGGGGCGCGCGACATCACCATCGCCACCGCCTTTGTGCGCCGCTTTACCCGCCGCGCCGCCGCAGGGGCCGCAGGCGGCACCGTACTGGGCCTGCTGGCGGTCTGGGCGCTGCCCTCGGTCGATCAGGCGGGGGGCTTTCTGACCGGTCTTGGCTTTCAGGGCTGGGGCTGGCTTTGGCCGCTGCTGATCCCGGTCGTCGCCGCCGCCATCGGCTTTGGCGCGACCCGCTGGGCGGCGTTGCGGATGCTGCGCGAGGTGCGTTGATGAATCTGACAAAGGATTACCGCCCGCGTCCGCCCTCGGTCCTGGATTGGGTCCGGACGGTGCTCTATTACCTCTATATCGCTGGGGCGACCATCGTTCTGGGGCTTTGGGGCCTGCCGCAGGGTCTGCGCGGCCGCGCCTCGGCCAATCGCGTGGCGACCGTCTGGCTGGGCTAGATGATGGGGGCGGCGCGGGTGATCCTTGGGTTGCGGGTCGAGGTGCGGGGCACGCCCCCGGCAGGCGACTGCCTGATCGCCGCCAAGCACCAGAGCTTTCTGGACATTCTGGCGCTGGCGCATGCCTGCCCGCGCCGCGCCTTCGTGATGAAACGCGCGGTCCTGAACGTGCCGATCATGGGCTGGTTCGCGCGCAAGGTCGGCTGCATTCCCATCGACCGCGCCAAGGGCAAGGACGCGCTGAAACAGATCATCGCCGAGGTCGAGGGCGCCATGGCCAGCCCCGATGGCCTTGGCCAGCTGGTCTTCTACCCCGAGGGCACCCGCACTAAACCCGGCACCAGCCTGCCCTATAAGCACGGGGTCGGCTCGATCCAGCGCGCGACCGGGCTGCCCATCGTGCCGGTGGCGGTCAATTGCGGCATGTTCTGGCCCAAGCGCGGCTTTCCGATCCGGGGTGGCACGGCGGTGATCGAATTCCTGCCGGTCCTGCCTGCGGGCGAACGCGCCGGCGCGGTCATGGAGACCCTGTTCCAGCAGATCGAACCCGCCAGCCTGCGGCTTTACGCCGAGGCGGGCGGCCAGCCGGTTCTGCCGGATGCGAAATCCTGACCCCGTCAGGCTGGCGTCACGGCGCTTTTGTCAAACCCATGCCGTTGCTGGACAATTCCTGCCGCTTCGTCAAAGCTGCCGCCGGCAGGGAAAGGGACAGGGAACGCGCATGCATTGGCTAAGCAAGGATGAGCTTTCGGCGATCTATGGCACGCCTGCGCCAGCCGCTTTGCGCAAGGTGGCGGGGCAGGTCACCGCCGAATATGCAAGGCTGATTGCAGCCTCGCGCTTTTGCGTGCTGGCAACCTGCGGCCCGCGCGGCGTTGATGCCAGCCCGCGTGGCGATGACGGTCCGGTGGCGCGGCTTCTGGACCCCGGGCATGTCGCGCTGCCCGACTGGCACGGCAACAACCGCATCGATTCGATCACCAATATCGTCGCCGATGGCCGTGCCAGCCTGATGTTCATGATCCGGGGTTCGGCGACGGTTCTGCGCCTGCGTGGCATGGCACGGCTGACCGACGATGTGGATCTGCGCGCCAGTTTCGCGCGCGGCGAAAAACTTCCGCGCGCGGTCATTGTCCTGCGCGTGACCGAGGCTTACTTCCAATGCGCCCGGGCGGTGAAACGCGCCGGATTGTGGGACGGTGGCGATGATGCGTCCGATCTGCCCACGCCGGGCGACATCCTGTCCGCGCTGACCTCGGGCGAGGTTGGCGGCAAGATCTATGACGCCGAATGGCCCGAACGCGCCGCCCGCAGCATGTGGTAGGCGCCGGCGCCAATGGCCTGACCCAAGGAGGGCGCATGCGTCCGATCATCGATATCGACCACCTTTCGAAACGTTATGACAGCGGCACCGTGGCGCTGAACGACGTCTCGTTGCAGATCAACGAGGGCGAGATTCTCGCGCTGCTGGGGCCGAACGGCGCCGGCAAGACCACGATGATCTCGATCATCTGCGGGCTTGTGGTGCCGACGGGCGGCACCGTGCGCGTGGGCGGGCATGACATCCGCACCGACTGGCGCGGGGCGCGCAAGCTGATCGGGCTGGTGCCGCAGGAAATCCTGCTGGAGCCGTTCGAGAAGGTCATCGACTGCGTGCGCTTTACCCGCGGCCTTTATGGCGAGCCCCCGGACGAGGCCTATGTCGAACAACTGCTGCGCAGTCTGGCGCTGTGGGACAAGCGCGATGCCCGCACGCGCGAGCTGTCGGGCGGCATGAAGCGCCGGGTCTTGATCGCGAAGGCGCTGTCGCACCGGCCCAAGGTGCTGTTTCTGGACGAACCCACGGCGGGCGTCGACGTGGCGCTGCGCCGCGAGATGTGGGCGGTGGTGCGCGATCTCAGCGCGCAGGGTGTCACCATCATCCTGACCACGCATTATCTGGAAGAGGCCGAGGACATGGCCGACCGCATCGGCGTCATCAATCGCGGCCAGCTTTTGCTGTGCCAGCCCAAGGCCGAACTGATGGGCGAATTCGGCAAGAAGCATCTGACCATCCTGCTGGACCAGCCGCTGATCGCGCTGCCGCCCGCGCTGCAGGGCCGGGGGTTGGAGCTGTCGCCCAGCGGCAATGCACTGGGCTATGACTATGACACGCGGGCCGAGCGCACCGGCATCGCCCGCCTGCTGGCCGATCTGGCCGATCAGGGCATCGCCGTGCGCGATGTCTCGACCAAGCAGAGCAGCCTAGAAGAAATCTTCATTTCCCTGGTCGAGGAGCCGAAAGCATGAACTGGCGTTCCGTTCGCGCGATATTCGGCCATGAAATGGCGCGGTTCTTCCGCACCGTCTGGCAATCGCTTGCCTCGCCCGTGCTCAGCACGGTGCTGTATTTCGTGGTCTTTGGCGCGGCCATCGGCGGCCGCATCCAGTCGGTCGAGGGTGTGCCCTATGGCGCCTTTATCGTGCCGGGGCTGATGATGCTGACCGTGCTGCAGCAATCGGTCAGCAATGCCAGTTTCGGCATCTATTTCCCGAAATTCTCGGGCACGATCTATGAATATCTGGTCGCGCCCACCGGCTGGATCGAGGTCACGCTGGGCTTTGTCGGCGCAGCGGCGGGCAAGGCGGTGCTGATCGCCATCGTGATCCTGCTGACCAGCTTCTGGTTCAACGGCGTCCATATCGCGCATCCGTTCTGGATGCTGGCCTTCCTGACCCTGACCGCGACGGCGTTTTCGCTGCTGGGCTTCATCATCGGGCTCTGGGCCAAGAATTTCGAGCAGTTGCAGATCGTGCCGATGATGGTGATCACGCCCTTGGTGTTTCTGGGCGGAGCGTTTTACTCGGCCAACATGCTGCCCCCTTTCTGGGAGGGCGTGGCCAAGCTGAACCCGGTTCTTTACCTGATTTCCGGCTTTCGCTGGGCATTTTTCGATCTGGCTGACGTGCCGGTGGGGCTGTCGCTGTTCGCGGTCGGACTGATGATCGTTGCCTGCATGGTCGCGATCCGCTGGATCTTCCTGACCGGCTGGCGGCTGCGGGAATAAGGCCGCGCAGAAAAGGTTGCGGCCGGGGGCGTCTAAACCGCCCCCGGCCGCTTTCAGTATCAGGCGCCGGTCTGCGACAGGGCGACGGGCTGGCTCGAGACGGTCACGGCATCGCCTTGACGGGCAAAGCTGTAAAGCATGTCCATCTGGCCGGGCAGGCTGAACTGCACGCGGTCGCCATCAGCCAGGGTCATGACAAGCTGCCGGGGCTGGTCGGGCGCGGCATCGGTGACATAGGTCGCGACCACATCAAGGCCGGTGCCGTCCGTGCGCAGGTAATAGACCGACATGTCGACCGGCCCAGAGGCCAGCGTGGCGCCCGCCTTCGGCGCGGACAGCGTCAGCGCGGTTTGATTCATGCCTGCCGAAACGGGCAGGGCGGCGGCGAAAAGGGCGGCGGCAAGAGCGGCGGCGGACAGGGCTTTCATGTGATTCTCCCTCCAGGAGCGGTATCGGACATTGGGTTGGCGCCGAGATGGTCGCTCAGCCGCAAGGCGTCAACTGCCGGGGCGGGGGCGGCCGCGGGAACCGCCTATGATCTGCGGGCATAGCTTGCCCGCGGGCCATGTCCTCGAATGGAAAACGGCCCGTCTGCCTGGCGCGTGACGGGCCGTTCTGTCCGTGCTTGCTTGCGCTTATTCGGCGGGGGCGCAGTCTGTGGCGGGTTCCTCGGTCATGGTGTCATCCAGCGTGGCGCCGTCGCCCTTGCTCCACCATTCATGCGCGCCCGAGACATAGCGCGCCCCCGAGGCCGAGACGGTGGCCACAAAGACCCGCTCGCTGCCGTCGACGGGGATCAGCGCCAGGCTGTTCTCGCCCGCGTTGATGTATTGAACCGCAAAGGGCGCGCCGCCGGCGCAGGAATAGCGCGCGGTGATGATGTTCGCCTCAGTGCCGATATCCAGCGGGATCGTCAGGCTGGCGCCGGCGAAAGCCGGGGTGCAAAGGGCGAAGAACAGGGCAGGGGCCCGGTGGAAAGCGGTCATTCTCATGCTCCGGTGATAAAATGCGGCCTTACTTCCGGCACAGCCGCGTTTGCGGATCCAGCCGGACGTATTCCCTGGCCGAGATCTTCTGGATCTTTAACGAATGTTTCCAGGTCGAGTTCCAGCGGTCCAGAATGCCGTTGCGATAGAATCTGGCCATGATCTCGTCGACCAGCGGCGGGATGATGGTGGTGTTGGGGATGCGCGGCGCGTGGAAGCCGACCGTTCCGTCCGGAGCAAGGCAGGCATTGGGCATGGTGATCAGGATCGTGCAGGCCGAGCCGCAATAGCCCCGGATCTCGACCGGGCGGCCGCTGGCGGCCAGTTTGTTGCGATACTGGACCATCTCGATCACGTTGCCGCCGCGATTGTTGGCGATCACGATCGGCTTGCCGCGCGGGGCGGCCTCGACCGGCGGGGCGGTGGTGGTCGCGACACAGGCGGCAAGCGTCAGGGTCAGGCCGATAAGGGCCGGGATTCGGGCGATTTGGCGGAGCGTTTTCATGGCGCGCAGATTGCCATATCGCGGCAAAGCGCGCCAAATGACGTTCCGGTGTATGCGCGGCCCGCGCTTCTCGCTTAACAACGGCCGCGCCGCGCATTATATGCCGGCCATGAGCCAGAACCCGCCCCAGCTACGCCCCGACCTTGCCCCCGCGCCGATCTTCGACAGCGCGCGCCGCGAAGGCCAGCCGACCATCGGCATGGTCAGCCTTGGCTGCCCCAAGGCGCTGGTCGACAGCGAACGCATCCTGACGCGCCTGCGGGCCGAGGGCTATGCGATCAGCCCCGATTACAAGGGCGCGGGCGCGGTGATCGTGAACACCTGCGGCTTTCTGGACAGCGCCAAGGCCGAAAGCCTGCAGGCCATCGGCGAGGCCTTGGCCGAAAACGGCAAGGTGATCGTCACCGGCTGCCTTGGGGCGGAACCCGAATACATCACCGGCGCGCATCCGTCAGTTCTGGCCGTGACCGGCCCGCAGCAATATGAACAGGTGCTGGACGCGGTGCATGGCGCCGTGCCGCCCAGCCCGGACCCGTTCATCGACCTGCTGCCCGCCTCGGGCGTCAGCCTGACGCCGCGCCATTACAGCTATCTCAAGATTTCCGAAGGCTGCAATCACGCCTGCAAATTCTGCATCATCCCCGACATGCGCGGGAAACTGGTCAGCCGTCCCGCCCATGCGGTGATGCGCGAGGCCGAAAAGCTGGTCGAGGCCGGGGTGCGTGAATTGCTGGTCATCTCGCAGGATACCAGCGCCTACGGGCTGGACCGCAAATACGCCACCGAACGCGGCCACCGCGCCCATATCACCGATCTGGCCCGCGATCTGGGCGGTCTGGGCGCTTGGGTGCGGCTGCATTACGTCTATCCCTATCCGCATGTGCGCGACCTGATCCCGCTGATGGCGGCCCATGGTGAAACGGGGGGGCTGGTGCTGCCCTATCTGGACATCCCCTTCCAGCACGCCCATCCCGACACGCTCAAGCGCATGGCGCGGCCGGCGGCGGCGGCAAAGACGCTGGACGAGATCGCCGCATGGCGCGCGGCCTGCCCCGATATCACCCTGCGCTCGACCTTCATCGTCGGCTATCCCGGCGAGACCGAGGCCGAGTTCCAGACCCTGCTGGACTGGCTGGACGAGGCGCAACTGGATCGCGTCGGCTGTTTCCAATACGAAAACGTCAAGGGCGCGCGGGCCAATGACCTGCCCGATCACGTCCCCGACGAGGTCAAGCAGGACCGCTGGGACCGCTTCATGGAAAAGGCGCAGACGATTTCCGAGGCCAAGCTGGCCGCCAAGGTCGGTCAGCGGATCGAGGTCATTGTGGACGCCGTGGATCAGGACGGCGCCACCTGCCGCACCAAGGCCGACGCCCCCGAGATTGACGGCAACCTGTTCATCGACGAAGGTTTCGAGGCGCTGAGCCCCGGCGATATTGTCTCGGTGACTGTGGACGAGGCCGGCGAATACGACCTTTGGGGACGGCTCTGATCCCCGGCAAGCAACGGAAGGAATGAGCATGGCCCGTGCGCTGATCGTCATTGACGTGCAGAAGGAATATTTCCCCGGCGGCAAGGCGCCGCTGTTTCAGGCCGAGGAGACCGAGGCCCGGATTCTGGATGCCATGGCGCGGGCGCGGGCGGCGGGCGACCGGATCATCCTGATCCGGCACGAGTTTCCCGCCGATCAGCCGATCTTTGCCGCCGGCTCCCCCGGCACCGAGATCCGCGACGGCATTCTGGCTGCGGCGGGCGATGCGCCGGTGGTGACCAAGAACTACGCCGATTCCTTTCAGGACACCGATTTGATGACGCATCTTGAGGGCATCGACAGCCTGCTGATCTGTGGGATGATGACCCAGAACTGCGTCGTCTTTACCGCCATGTCGGAACATGCCGCGCCGTTTCAGGTGACGGTGCTGGGCGATCTCTGCGCCGCGCCCTCGCAACTGGTGCATGGCGTGGCGCTGAACGCGCTTGCCTCGAAACGGCCGATGGCCGCTGCGGCGACCGTCTGGCCCTGACGGTCGCGGCCTGATTCTGGTCTGGGTCCTGACCTGGATGCGGGGCTAGATGCAGTCCTCGAGCGTCTTTTCCAGCTCGGCCGCGTCGCGGCGATAGCGCGTCATGGTGCGTTGCATCGTCGCCTGCATCGTGGCCTTCGTGGCCATCAGATTGCCCGAGGTCTCGAGCCGCCGGTTGAATGCGCCCTCAAGCTCGCGGTTATAGCTGGCCATGGCCTTGGCGATCTGGGCGACGGCGCCAACGCGTTTGGCGACCGGGCTTCCGCCCGGCGTGCCGGCATCCAGCGTCTCGGCGCTGCGCTGGATCAGGCCGGCGGCCAGATCAATGCCGGCTTCGCCGGTGCGGGCGCCCGATGACGGACCGCCCTGCGCATTCACGATATTGTCGAGATTGGACCAGCCCCCCAGCGCGATATCGGCGCTGCCCTTGGCCATGGCGCCGCCTGCGCCCTTGGGCGTGACATGGGTCAGCGCACGCTGCGCCATGGTGCGGCCGAATTCCGTCTTGGAAACCGATCCGTTCGCGACCCCCGCCATGCCGGTATAGGCATCGCTTAAGGTCTGCGTGCCATCGGCCAGCGCGCGCGCCGCGTCGCCGGTCTTCAGCCCGGTGGTCTGCATCAGCGCCGCCGCCAGATCCAGCGAGGCCAGCGAAGTCTTGTGGATCAAGTCGATGACCAGCCAGATGCGGCCCTCGTCGTTCAGCCGGTCGAGTTCGGCGGACATGTCGCGATACTCGCGCTCGACCCCGGCGATCAGGTGGCGCAGATTGGCCAGCTTGGCGCGATTGTCGCGGCATTGCCCCGGCGGCAGCACGCGGTTGCGGCGCATGGCGTCGTCGATGGAATGCGCGGTCTTGCGCTGGCGCTGCGGCGTATAGGCATAGGGCACGCCTTTCCAGCCATTGTTCGGCAGAAAACTCGTCATCGTGAACCTCCGTTGCCGGCGCAGGTTAACGCCATCCTTGCGGGCTGTCGATGCGCCAGCCTGCGTCCTTCGCGCAAGCCGGGGGCGAAAATCCCGTCCGACCGGCTTTCGCCGCTGCCGGGGGTGGCGTAATCAGGTCGGGGCCATAACAGCGGCCAGCCAGGGGCGCTGGACAGGACGGGGGCGCAGACGATGAAATGGGATCCCGAGGGCAAGCCCCGCAAGCCCGACCTGCTGGGGATCGGGGCGCAGAAGGCCGGCACCACATGGCTGTCGCAGATGCTGGGCCAGCATCCGGGGATCTGGACACCGCCCTTCAAGGAGGTGCAGTTCTTCAACTATCTCCATATCGAGGAACATCGAGAATGGCTGCCATGGCATTTCCATCGCACCAAGAAGAACATCCGTGAAAGCTGGGCCCGCAAGGGCCGCCCGATGCCCGCCGAACTGGCAGATTATCTCGAGCGCATGACGCGGGGCGAGATGTTCACCAAGCACTGGTACAAGCGCGTCTTTTCCCCCGCCCCCGAGGGGACGCTGGCCATGGACGTGACCCCCGAATACTCGACATTGCCCGAGGAAGGGGTTGAGTTCGTGGCGAAATTCCTGCCGCGTGCCCGCTTCATCTATATCATACGCCATCCCGTCGACCGCGCCATGTCGCAATTGCGCATGAATGTCAGGCGGCTCAGCCGCAATCCGCAAAGCCTCGATGACTGGCTGGCCGAGGCCGAGGACCCGGTGCTGGTGAACCGGGGCGATTACGCAACCTATGTGCCGCGCTGGAGCGCGCATTTCGGCCCTGACCGCCTGCTTTACCTGCCCTTTGGCCAGATCGCCGCCGACCCGCTGGAACTGCTGGCGCGGGTTGAGACATTTCTGGGCCTGCCGCCCTATGAGGATTATCGCGGCGCCGGCAACAAGGTGTTCTCGTCGCAGGACGGCACGGCCATCCCCGCCGAGGTCCGCACGCGGCTGCACGAAAAGCTCGCGCCGCAATTCGCGTTTCTGGAACAGAACTTTGGCACGGAATTTGCCGCCCAGCTTCGCTGAGCCTTTTCCTTTTGCCCCCGCTCGACTAAATATCCGCGAAATTCACGAATTCAGCAGGCGGGGAAAGATCATGGCCTCCTACCAGTATGTCTATCACATGGACGGGGTGTCCAAGACCTATCCCGGCGGCAAGAAGACCTTTGAAAATATCCGGCTGAACTTTCTGCCCGGCGTCAAGATCGGCGTCGTCGGCGTGAACGGCGCCGGTAAATCGACGCTCTTGCGCATCATGGCCGGCATCGACAAGGACTTCTCGGGCGAGGCATGGACCGCCAAGGGCGCGACCGTCGGCTATCTGTCGCAGGAGCCGCAGCTTGACCCGGCGCTGAACGTGCGCGGCAATGTCATGGAAGGCGTCAAGGCCAAGCAGGCCAAGCTGGACCGCTATAACGAGCTGGCGATGAACTACTCGGACGAGACCGCCGAGGAAATGGCCAAGCTGCAAGACGAAATCGACGCCGAAAACCTGTGGGATCTGGACAGCCAGATCGACATCGCGATGGAGGCCCTGCGCTGCCCGCCTGATGACGCCGATGTCGAAAGCCTGTCAGGGGGCGAGCGTCGCCGCGTCGCGCTGTGCAGGCTGCTGCTGGAAGCGCCCGACATGCTGCTCTTGGACGAACCGACCAACCACCTTGACGCCGAAACCATCGCCTGGCTGCAAAAGCACCTGATCGAATATCCCGGCACGATTTTGGTGGTGACCCACGACCGTTACTTCCTTGACGACATCACCGGCTGGATCCTCGAACTGGATCGCGGTCGCGGCATTCCCTATGAGGGCAATTACTCCGCATGGCTGGAGCAGAAGGCCAAGCGGCTCGAGCAGGAAGCCCGCGAGGACAAGGCCAAGCAAAAGACCCTCGAGCGCGAGTTGGAATGGATCCGCGCCGGCGCCAAGGCCCGTCAGGCCAAGCAAAAGGCCCGGATCAACGCCTATAACGAGCTGGCCGGCCAGTCCGAGCGCGAAAAGCTGTCGAACGCCCAGATCATCATCCCCAATGGCGAGCGTCTGGGCAACAAGGTGATCGAGATCGAGGGCCTGAAAAAGGCCATGGGCGACAAGCTTCTGATCGAGGACCTGACCTTCTCGCTGCCGCCGGGCGGCATTGTCGGCGTGATCGGCCCGAACGGCGCCGGCAAATCGACGCTGTTTCGGATGCTGACCGGCAATGAAAAACCCGATGCCGGCGAGATCACGCTGGGCGACACCGTCAAGCTTTCCTATGTCGACCAGTCGCGCGATGCGCTGGACGCCAGCAAGACCGTGTGGGAGGAAATCTCGGGCGGGGCCGAGCAGATCGTTCTGGGCGATGCGACGATGAACAGCCGCGCCTATTGCTCGGCCTTCAACTTCAAGGGCGGCGACCAGCAGAAGAAAGTCGGCCTGCTGTCGGGCGGTGAACGCAACCGCGTCCACATGGCGAAACTGCTGAAATCCGGCGGCAACGTCCTGCTGCTCGACGAACCGACCAACGATCTGGACGTCGAGACCCTGCAGGCGCTGGAAGCCGCGCTTGAGGATTTCGCCGGCTGCGCGGTCATCATCAGCCACGACCGTTTCTTCCTTGACCGGCTTTGCACGCATATCCTGGCCTTCGAGGGCGACGCCCATGTCGAATGGTTCGAAGGCAACTTCGAGGATTACGAGGCCGACAAGGTCCGCCGCCTCGGCCCGGATTCCATTGAGCCCAAGCGGGTGAAATACAAGAAGTTCACCCGCTGACGGGGTGCGGGCGCTGTCCCCGCGCTGACGATATGTGACAGACGGCAGGCCGCGCGGATCTTCTGCGCGGCTTTCCCTATCTGGACGGCGCCTGTGCCGTGGCTAGACTTGCCCCAGCGATACACAGCCGGGAGAGACTGCCATATGACCCCAAGAACCATTCTGATCACCGGCGCAGGCTCGGGTTTCGGGCGCGGCGTCGCGCTGGGGTTGGCGCGGGCCGGCCACAAGGTCATTGCCGCCTGCCATATCTGGCCGCAGGTGACCGATCTGCGTGCCGAGGCCGCGCGCGAGGGGCTGGAACTGCGGGTCATCAAGCTGGACGTGCTGTCCGGGATTGACCGCAATCACGCGCTGGCGCTGGATTTCGACGTGCTCTTCAACAATGCAGGGATCATGGAATCCGGCCCCGTCGCCGAATTGCCGCCCGAGATCGTCCGCCGCATCTTTGACACCAATGTCTTTGCCGCGCTGGAAATGGCGCAGGGCGCCGCGCGGAAGTTCATCAAGGCGGGGGGCGGGCGGATCGTCTGGACCTCTTCGGTCGCGGGGCTGGTCAAGGTGCCGTGGGACGGCGCCTATTCGGCCAGCAAATACGCGGTCGAGGGCTTCTGCGCCGCCCTGCGCGAGGAACTGGCCCCCTATGGCGTTCAGGTGTGCACGGTCAATCCCGGCGCCTATCGCACCGGCTTCAACGATACCGGCATGGAATCGCAGGATCAGTGGTGGGGGCAGGGTGAGCGGGTCGTGGACCATTGGCCGGTGCGCGAACTGACCCGGCAGGCCGACCCCGCCGAGATGATCGCCGCCGTGATCGGGGTGATCACCGCCGAGCATCCGCCCTATCGCACCGTCCTGCCC
>JAGPGI010000260.1 GCA_018056045.1 Paracoccus sp. (in: a-proteobacteria) | reverse complement strand
ACGCCATTGTGGTCTTCGCGCAGGATGAGGGGGGTGGTCATCGGCTCAGGCCCTTTCGATGATCAGCGCAATGCCCTGGCCGACGCCGATGCACATGGTGCAAAGCGCGTAACGGCCCTGACGGCGTTCCAGTTCAGCCAGCGCGTCCAGCACCAGCCGCGCGCCAGAGGCCCCCAGCGGGTGGCCGACCGCAATTGCGCCGCCACCCGGGTTCACATGGTCCGCATCATCAGCAAGGCCCAGCCCGCGCAGCACGGCAAGGGATTGCGCGGCAAAGGCCTCATTCAGCTCGATCACATCCATATCGGCCAGCGCGAGCCCGGTCCGCGCCAGCAGACGCTGCACCGCCGGCACCGGACCATAGCCCATCACGCGCGGCGCAACTCCGGCAGAGGTCATGGCGATCACCCGCGCGCGAGGCGTCAGCCCATGATCGCGCAGCGCCTGGTCCGAAGCCAGCAAGAGCGCCGCCGCCCCGTCATTCACCCCGGAGGCATTGCCGGCGGTCACGCTGTTTCCCGCTCCGTTCACCGGCTTCAGCCCGGCCAGCTGCGCCAGGGTGGTGGCGGGGCGGGGATGTTCGTCCTGGTCAAAGACCATGGGATCGCCGCGCTTTTGCGGCAGGCTGACCGGGGTGATTGCGGCGGTAAAGCGGCCTGCGGCCTGCGCCGCGGCCCATCTTTCCTGGCTGCGATGGGCGAATGCGTCCTGGTCCTCGCGCGAGATGCCATATTCGGCGGCGACGTTGTCAGCGGTCTGCGGCATGGAATCGATGCCGTAAGCCGCCTCCATCGCCGGATTGGGGAAGCGCCAGCCGATGGTCGTGTCGAAGATCTCTGCCCGGCGCTGAAAGGCGGATTCGGCCTTTGCCATCACAAAGGGCGAGCGGGTCATATGTTCAACCCCGCCTGCAATCATCAGGTCGGTCTCGTCACAGCGCAGCGCGCGGGCGGCCTGGCCGATGGCCTCCAGCCCCGAGCCGCAAAGCCGGTTCACCGTGACCCCGGGAACCGTCACAGGCAGCCCGGCGAGCAGCAGCGCCATGCGGGCGACATTGCGGTTATCCTCGCCGGCCTGGTTGACGCAGCCGAGGATCACATCCTCGATCCGGGCCGGATCAAGGTCCGGAAGACGCCGCATCAGGGCCGCCAGCGGCAGGGCCGCGAGATCATCGGCGCGCAGCGTCGCCAAAGCGCCGCCAAAGCGGCCAAAGGGGGTGCGAAGACCATCCACAATCCAGGCGCTGTTCATAAAATCTCCTTCCGTGCCGGCTGTTGCAGGCGGTTTTCTGCACGCCCCGCGCCACCGGGGAAGCGAGGGAAATCGGCGGCAAGGCATATACAGACAGCAAAACCCCCGAGGTCAGAATAAGCACGGCAATCGGGCGTCCGCAACATTTCTGATTGATCGGGCAATCAGAAATGTTGACTTGTCCGCCCCGATTCCCCACAACTTGCGACTGAGGCCGCGCCGGGGCACCGGTGCCGGACCGCAAATCGGAACAATGGGGAGGCAGGCCATGGCGGCACAGAGATCCGGGTCAGTGAGCGATGCAATGCGTGACCATATCCTTCTGCCGGCGCAGGAAATGGCGAAACTCGGCAAGGCGGCGCAGCCGGTCCTGACCCATGCCGAGGGTATCTATGTCTATGCCGAAGACGGTCGTCGCCTGATAGACGGACCGGCAGGCATGTGGTGCGCACAGGTGGGTTATGGAAGGCGCGAAATCGTTGATGCGATGGCGCATCAGGCGATGGTGCTGCCCTATGCCTCGCCCTGGTATATGGCAACCAGCCCGGCGGCGCGGCTGGCGGAAAAGATCGCCTCACTGACGCCGGGCGATCTGAACCGGGTCTTCTTCACCACCGGCGGATCGACGGCCGTGGACAGCGCATTGCGCTTTTCCGAATTCTACAACAACGTGCTGGGCCGGCCGGAAAAGAAGCGCATCATCGTGCGCTATGATGGCTACCACGGCTCGACCGCCCTGACGGCGGCCTGCACGGGCCGCACCGGCAACTGGCCGAATTTCGATATTCAGCAGGACCGGATCTCTTTCCTCTCGAGCCCCAATCCGCGCCATGCCGGCAATCGCAGCCAGGAGGCTTTCCTCGATGACCTGGTGCAGGAATTCGAGGACCGGATCGCAAGCCTCGGGGCTGATACGATTGCGGCCTTCCTGGCAGAACCGATCCTCGCCTCGGGCGGCGTGATCATCCCGCCTGCGGGCTATCATGCCCGGTTCAGAGAGATCTGCGCCCGCCATGACATCCTCTATATTTCGGATGAGGTGGTCACGGGGTTCGGACGTTGCGGTGAGTGGTTCGCCTCTGAAAAGGTCTTCGGCGTGGTGCCGGATATCATCACCTTCGCGAAGGGTGTCACCTCGGGCTATGTGCCACTGGGCGGGCTTGCGATTTCCGAAGCCGTCCTTGAGCGGATCTCGGGCGAGAATGCAAAGGGCAGCTGGTTCACGAACGGCTATACCTACAGCAATCAGCCCGTCGCCTGTGCCGCCGCCCTCGCCAATATAGAGCTGATGGAGCGCGAGGGCATTGTCGATCATGCCCGCGAAATGGCCGATTACTTTGCCGAAGCGCTCGCCTCGCTGCGTGATCTGCCGGGCGTGGCAGAGACACGGGCGGTCGGGCTGGTCGGCTGCGTGCAATGCCTGCTCGACCCGACCCGTGCCGATGGCAATGCCGAAGACAAGGCCTTCACGCTGAAGATCGACGAGCGCTGCTTCGAGCTTGGTCTGATCGTGCGGCCGCTGGGGGATCTTTGCGTGATCTCGCCGCCGCTGATCATCACCCGCGACCAGATCGACGAGATGGTCGCCATCCTTGCGCGCGCGATCCGTGAAATCGGCGCGGCGCATGGGCTGAGCGCAAAAGAACCGGCCGCCGTCTGAGACGCCCGGAAACAACAGAAACCGACAGGACGAGATATGTTGCACGAAATCGACTGGCACGCCCGCGCCAAAGCCGTGGCCCTTCCGAACCGTCCCTTCATCGACGGCAAATATGTGGACAGCCTTTCGGGCGAAAGCTTTGCCTGCATCTATCCAGGCGATGGTCGCCTGCTGACCCAGGTGGCATCCTGCAACGAAGCGGATGTCGATGTGGCGGTGCGTTCGGCGCGCCGGGCCTTCGACTCGGGCGTCTGGTCGCGCATGGCCCCGGCGGATCGTCGCCGCATCCTTTTGCTCTTCTCGGAGCTGATCCTCGCGAATCGCGAAGAGCTGGCGTTGCTGGAAACGCTGAATGTCGGCAAGCCGATTGCCAATGCCTATAATGGCGACACGGTCAGCGCCGCTGCCTGTATCGCCTGGTATGCCGAGGCCATCGACAAGGTTTACGGCGAGGTCGCAGCGACCGCCCATGACATGACGACCCTCGTAGTGCGTGAGCCCCTCGGCATTGTCGCGGCCGTGGTGCCCTGGAATTACCCGATGTCGATGGCGGCCTGGAAACTGGGTCCGGCGCTGGCGACCGGCAATTCGGTGATCCTGAAACCGGCGGAGCAATCTCCCTTTACTGCGCTGAAATTTGGGGAACTCGCCATTGAGGCGGGCATCCCTCCGGGTGTGCTGAATGTGGTGCCGGGCCTCGGTCATATCGCGGGCAAGGCTTTGGGCCTGCATATGGATGTCGATTGCGTGGGCTTCACCGGCTCGACCGAGGTCGGCAAGTATTTCATGCAATATTCCGGCCAGTCGAACATCAAACGGATCGGGCTGGAGCTGGGCGGAAAATCGCCCCAGGTCGTGCTGGCCGATTGCGAGGATCTGGACGCAGCGGCGACCGGGATCGCGGCGGGGATATTTGCCAATACCGGCCAGGTCTGCAATGCCGGCTCCCGGCTGATCGTCGATGAGAAGATCCGCGATGAGCTGCTGGAAAAGATCGCCGCCCAGGCGAAGGTTTTCGCCCCCGGCGACCCGCTGAGCACCACGACCCGGATGGGCTCGATGGTCAGCGAGGAACAGATGGACCGGGTGCTTGGCTATATCGATGCGGGCCGCGCCGATGGGGCCAATGCGCTGATCGGCGGCAATCGGGTCAAGACGGAGACCGGCGGCTTCTTCATCGAACCGACGATCTTCGAAGGCGTGCGCAATGACATGAAGATCGCACAGGAAGAGATCTTCGGGCCGGTGCTTTCGGCGATCACCGTCAAAGGCTTTGACGAGGCGATGGCCGTCGCGAATGACACGATCTACGGGCTGGCAGGCGCGGTCTGGACCGGCTCCGTCAGGAACGCCCATCGCGCGGCCAAAGCGCTGCGCGCCGGTGTCGTCTGGGTCAATTGCTTTGACCGTGGCTCGATGGCGGTGCCCTTTGGCGGGTTCAAACAATCCGGCTTTGGCCGCGACAAGTCGATCCATGCGATGGACAAATATACCGACCTCAAGGCGGTCTGGTTCGCGCATTGAACCGGCCCTGCGCTGTGCCCGGGGGGCTTTCCCGGGCGCAGCGCACTTCCTGTTTCCCCCAGACTGGAGCCCGCCCATGTGGAAGGACGAAGTCCTCGCCGAGGCCGTTATCCCCTATGAGGAACGCCGCCGCAGGATCGAGGCAGAGCCGCTGCCGGAAAATATCGGCGCGCTGATCGATGAGGCCGCCGCCGCTGCAGGTGATCAGCTGCTGTGGAATTTCTTCGAGACC
>JAGPGI010000259.1 GCA_018056045.1 Paracoccus sp. (in: a-proteobacteria) | reverse complement strand
CCATCGCCGAAAGATCGGGCGGCGTGGATGTCTTGGTGAACAATGCCGGCTACGGGCTTTATGGCCCGGTCGAGGAGATCGGGCTGGACGAGGCCCGCTATCAGTTCGAGGTCAATGTCTTCGGCGCCGCCCGCCTGACGCAACTGCTGCTTCCCGCGATGCGGGCCAAGGGCCGGGGCACCATCGTCAACATCACTTCGATGGGCGGCAAGATCTATACCGTTCTGGGCGCGTGGTATCACGCCACCAAACACGCCCTCGAGGGCTGGTCGGACAGCCTGCGGCTGGAACTTGAGCCCTTCGGCATCCGTGTCGTGGTGATCGAGCCGGGGCTGATCGAGACCGGCTTTGGCGCGGCGGCCTCGACGAATATTCTGGAACGCTCGGGCGACGGGCCCTATGCAAAGGTGGCGCAAAGCGTCGCAGCCTCGATGGAGCGCAGCTATGGCCATGGCCGGGGCACCGACCCCAAGGTGATCGCCGAGGTGGTGGGCGAAGCGGTGAAATCCCCGCGTCCAAAGACCCGCTATGCCGCTGGGAAATATGCCAAAATGATGATCTGGGTGCACAAATGGCTGGGCGATCGGGTCTTTGACCGGCTTATCAAAAGCCAGATGTGACGGGATGGGAGAGGCTGCGATGAGCAGGGCGGATGACAGATGCAGGCTGCCTCAGGCCTTCTGGCGGGCGACTGAGGCCATGGGCTTGTCCGCGCCAGCCCTGCTGCGGCAGGCGCGGCTTTCGGCGGCGCTGCATGTCACGCCGGATGCATGGCTGACCACAGCGCAGTATTTCGCGCTTTGGCAGGCGGTCGAAAGCCTGTCGCAGGACCCGGCAATTGGCCTGAGGATGACGATCCAGACCGATACCTCGGTCCATCCGCCCGCCACCATGTCGGCCTTTTTCGCCCGCGATTATCGCGACGGCTTGCACAGGCTGGCCCGGTTCAAGCGTCTTTGCACGCCCGAGGAACTGACCCTGACCGAAAGCGGCAGCGAGTGCCGCATCGCGCTGCGCTGGCTTTACACCGACGAGCCAGAACCCGACGCGGCGGCGGATGTGACTTTTGCCGCCATCCTTGAACTGGGCCGGCGGGCGACTGGAAAGCATATCACGCCCCTGCGGGTCGAAATGACCCGGCCTGCTCCGGTGACCCAGGCGCATCGCAGCTATTTCGACGCGCCCATCCGCACGGGCTGCGCCCGGAATGCGCTGGTGCTGCGGCCTGCCGATCTGGACCTGCCCTTTGCCGGGCACAACGCCGACCTGCTGGCCATCCTCGACCCGTCGCTGACCGCGTCCCTTGGCGAGATCGAGGCGCAATCCTCGTTGCTGGATCAGGTCAGGATCCTGATCAAGCGCCGCATCGCCAGCGGCAAGCCCGAGATTGCCGATGTCGCGCGCGAACTGGGCATGAGCGAGCGCAGCCTGCAACGTCGGATCACCGAACAGGGGACCAGCTATCGTGGCCTGCTGGATCAGGCGCGGCAGGAACTGGGCCGGCACCTGCTGTCTGACCGGCAGAACGGCATCGACGAGATCGCCTTCCTGCTGGGGTTTCAGGACACCAGTTCCTTTTATCGCGCTTTTCGCGGGTGGGAGGGCGTCACACCGGCCCAATGGCGCAGCCTGCACTGAACCCCGGGCCGCTATGTGCCCAAAGAAAAAGGCCCCCGAGGGGGCCTTTGCTGTCAGATCAGCAGCACCTGAGTGCCGACATTGGTCAGATCGTAAAGCTGCTGGATATGCTCGTTATAAAGACCGATGCAGCCGTTCGAGGATTTCCGGCCGATCTTGCGCGTGTCATGCGTGCCGTGGATGCGGTAATACTGCCAGCTCAGCCACAGGGCGTGGGTGCCCAGCGGGTTGTCGGGCCCGGCGGGCACGAAATCCGGCCATTCGGGATTGCGCTTTTTCATCTCGGGGGTGGGTGCCCAGGTCGGGCCCTTGACCTTCTTGATGATCTCGGTGCGGCCGGTGCGGGTCAGGTCGGCGCTGACCGGGACCGAAGTCGGGAACAGCTTGTAGACCGACTGATCCTCGGACCAGTAATGCAGCGCCCGCGAGGTCAGGTCGACCAGAATCGCCCCGTTCTTGAGGTTGCTGAAATAGGGCTGCCAGTCCTGCATGCGGAAGCTGGAGATATTGCGCCGCGAATCCTGGGCCTGATCGTATTGCACCACGCCCGCATCCGGGGTCGCGCCGCTAGCGGTGCCCTGCAGGGGCTGGCCGGTATACGGGTCAAAGGATTGCGCAAGCGCCGGGGCGGCCAGCCCCGCTGCACCAAAGGCCGCCGTGGCGGTCAGGAAATTCCGGCGCGAAACCGGGTTTTTCGGCGTGATCATATGTCGCTCCTGATACTTGGCGAACCGCTTGGCGCGGCCTTCTCTGCCCGAATTTGCGAAAATTGCGTCTCTGGTGGCGGATTTATGCTGACCCGGCGCGGCTTTCAATTCAAACAAGCGTCATTGTCACAATAGAATCACAGGCTGTGGCCCTCACGCAATCTTGGGTTTGAAGGGCGGCCCAAGCTTTTGTATGGCTGGCGCAAAATCTTCCCTGGGACAGGACATCATGCTGAAATTTTCGACCTTGGCGCTTGTTTCCGTGCTGGCCCTGACGGCCTGCCAGAAACCCGGCCCGCAGCTTGGCCCCGATGGCCAGCCGCTGCCCGTCGCCTACAAGATCACCAGCCGCGAAGAGGCGCAGATCCCCGGCCGGGTTCTGGGCCAGATCAACGCCCTGCGCGCCAATATCGGCGCCCCGGCGATGATGCAGAACCCGATGCTCGACGCCGCCGCCAAGGCGCATGCCCGCGACATGGCGGCGCAGAACCGTGCCTGGCATTTCGGCTCGGACGGGTCCTCGCCGCTGGATCGGGTGCGCCGTCAGGGCTATTCGGGCCATCTGGTCGGCGAGAACATCTCGGAGACCTACGAGAATGAGCTGACCACGCTGAATGCCTGGATGCAGAACCGCGATACCCGCGACATCATGATGGATCCGCGCGCCACCGAGCTGGGCATCGGCTGGTATCAGGAATCCTCGGGCAAGGTCTGGTGGGTGCTGATCACCGGCGGCGCCAGCTTTGGCGGCGGTCAGGTGATGGCCAGCGCCGGCATATAAGACGCGCGAGGCTGCCCCGGTCCGATGGTGTCGCGGGGTGGCGCTCCGGGCCTTTCCGGCCTTTTCGGCAGGCGGGCCCATACCGGGGCGGCATTCTTCCCCGATATGCCCCGGACATGATCTGCAATCTCCGCGCGAAGCGGTCAGGACATGCAAAAGCCCCGGAAAATCCGGGGCTTTTTTACTTTCGCGCCGCTGCCTTTGGCCGGATCGCCACAGATCCCGACCGGCGGTTTACGGATTGATGAAGATCGGCACGCCCGGCCGCAGCATGGCAAAGATCTCTTCGATCTCTTCATCGGTCACGGCAATGCAGCCGGCGGTCCAGTCGGCCTTGTTCAGCGCGCGCCCCTCGGGGCCGAGACCATGGATGAAGATGTCGCCACCCGGCCGCAATCCCAGCATCGCCGCCTCGGCCACGTCCTGAGCCGAGGGATAGGAGATCCCGACCGACAGGTGATAGCGGCTGTTGGGGTTCAGGCGGTCGATGAAATACAGCCCCTCGGGCGTCTTGCCGTCGCCTTCGTATTTCTTGTCGCCGACCGGCTGGCGGCCCAGGTCGATCTCATAGCTTTTGACCACCGACTTGCCGCTGATCAGATACAGCTTGCGATCGCCCTTCTTGACCACGACCTGAGTCACGGGGGGGCCGCTATAGCCTTTGAGTTTGCTGCTCTTGCTGCTGTCGCCACTGCCGCAGCTTGCCACCACGGCAACCGCGACAACTGCGATAAAAACGCGAATTGCCCTTATCATCACTGCCCTCTGCGCGCCGTTTCGAAAGCGCCCTTGATTTTGCTATCAAATACCACAGAGATTAAGATTTCGCTAGCGTCGGCGAATTTCCGCCACGGTTTCGACATGCGGCGACCAGCGGAACTGATCGATCACGAAAAGGCGCGTGATTTCATAGCCTCCGTCAGCGAGAAACCGCGCATCGCGGGCAAAAGTCACCGGATCGCAGCTGACCCAGGCCAGCCGCTCGACGTCGCTTCTGGCGATCTCGCGCGCCTGCGCCTCGGCCCCGGCGCGCGGCGGGTCGATCACGATTGCGTTATAGGCAAGCTCGTCGGGCAGCAGCGGGCGGCGGGAAAGGTCGCGCGTTTCGGTCGTGATTCGGTGCAGGCCGGGCGCATGGCGGGCGGCGACATCCAGCGCCTGCAGGGGCGCGGCCAGCCCCTCGACGGCATGAACCGTGGCGGTTTCGGCCAAGGGCAACGAGAATGTGCCGCATCCGGCGAACAGATCCAGCACCCGCCCGGCCCCCTGCACCATGTCGCGAATCGCGGCGACCAGCGCCGCCTCGCCCTCGGCCGTGGCCTGCAGAAAACCGCCGGGCGGCGGCACCACCTGCGCGCGGCCCATGGGCAGCGCCGGCGGGCGGCGGGTGATGCTTTGCCCGTCCCAGCTGAGCCGCGCCAGATCGCCCTGATCGGCCAGCGCCGCTAGCGTCTGAAACAGCGCCGCATCCATGGGCTTGCCGCCGGTCACCGCGACATCCAGCCCGGAAGGCGTTTCGGTCACGCAAAGCGACAGCTCACCCGTGCGC
>JAGPGI010000016.1 GCA_018056045.1 Paracoccus sp. (in: a-proteobacteria) | reverse complement strand
TCGTCCACCCGCCCCCTGCCCTGCAACCGCCCGATGGCCCACCGGGCCTGGGACAGTGCGTCCAGATCGACCGAGGCCGGGGCATCGGCCAGGTCGCGGATCAGCACCTCTTGCGGAATCGGCGTCCCCGCGGCCCAGAGCATGGACACGACCTCACTGAATGCCAACCGGGTGATCAGACCGCGGCGCAGGGTCTCGTCCAGACCGGCCAGCAGCCCGTCCAACCGGCCGATGGCCTGCGCGGCCTGCGCCAGGTCCACGGCGCAGTCCCGCTCCGCCGCGCGCCAGGCCGCCGGATCGAGCAATAACCTCCGATCCGCCCGTGGCAGGGGCGGATAGGCGGGATCGTCGCCCTCTGGTGGATCAAACCAATATTCATCGAGATCGCTCATATCCGCAGAATATCCGATAAATGCGGAGCACTGAAGTCTCTTTGTTTTCTCTCAATCACTGTCGATAAGATGCCATTATCGACAGTGTTGAGCTAAGGCCAGAAAACCACTATCCTGGGCCGCAAAACAGACCGCAGGAGCCCACGATGTCAGTCGATGACCGAGACGCCTTCGGCGGCTGCCGCCTGACGCAAGGCCCGATCCAGGGTGACCAACGGACCGCCATGGCGCAGGGCGGCCTCCAGATAGAGGCCGTCATAGGCGGTCAGTCCGTGGCGCCGGCACAGGTCGAAGACCACCGGCCCGGATGGCGTTGTGTCCAGTCGGATGCCCAGACCATCGATGGTTTCGACGATCTGCTCGGCTATGCCGGCTGGCAGTCGGCCCCGGCGTTCGCTGACCAGCAGGATGTTGCGAAGCTCGACCCACAGGAGCCAGGGCGCCACCAGCTCGTCATGCCGGGCCAGTTCTGCCTGCAGGTCAGGGCCGGTTTCGTCGGGCATCAGCCATCCGACCAGGGCCGAGGCATCGATGATCAGCATCAGCGCCGGCCTTCATCCCGCGCCGACAGGATCTCCGAGGCTGACAATCTCACGTTCCGCTCTGCCAACCGGCTGCGCAACGCGGCCAGCCGCGCCAGCGCGGCCGCACGGTTGCCGCCTGCGGGCACAAGGCGCGCAACGGGGGCGCCGCGCCGGGTAATCAGCACGGATTCGCCGGCCTCGGCGGCGGCCAGCAGCTCGGACAGATGGGTCTTGGCCTCGAAGGCACCGATCTCGCGCATGGTTCGTCCTTTCATCTGGTTTACAATCTAGTTTATTGGCGCCGCCATGACAAGCCTTCCCCTCGCTCCCATCTCACTCACCCTTGCCGATCAGGACGCCCTGACCGAGCTCTTCCGCCGTGGCACGGCCGAGAACACCTTGCGCGCATACGAGCAGGACCTGGCCTATATCGCCGCCTGGAAAGCTGCCGCTTTCGGTCAGCCACTGTCCTGGCCCGAAAGCGAGGCCGTGGCGCTGCGCTTCATCCTCGACCACGCCCAGGACCTCAGCGCGGCCAGCGGGCCGGCGCGCAGCGCGACCGAGGCGCTGGTGGGTGCCGGGCTCCGGCGAGGATACGCCGCCCCTGCCCCGTCCACTCTGGATCGCCGCATCGCCAGCTGGCGCGCCTTCCACCGGATGAAGAACCTGATCTCGCCCTTTGACGCGCCGCTGCTGAAGGAGGCGCGGGCCAAGGCGCGGCGGGCCGCCGCCCGCCCTCGCCAGCGGAAATCCGAGAACCCGATCACCCGCGATGTGCTGAGGGCGATGCTCGCGACCTGCGGCACTGGCGCGCTGCGTGACCGGCGCGACCATGCCGCCCTCGCGCTGGCCTGGGGCAGCGGTGGGCGCCGGCGTTCCGAGGTCACGGCGCTGGATCTTGACGATATCGATCTCCGGCCAATGGCGGAGCGCGGGCTGATCCGCATCCGTCTGCTGCACACCAAGACCACGACACCCGATCAGGCGCCGTGGTTGCCGCTCAAAGGATTTCCGGCGCGATCCGTGCTGGCCTGGATCGCTGCCGCCGGGATCACAGGCGGGCCGCTGTTCCGGCCGATCAGCCAGGCCGATCGGGTGCTGACCCGCCGGCTGACGCCGGGCGGCTTCCGGGCGATCGTCGCGCATCGGTTGGAGCTGGCCGGCTATCCGCCGGGCTTCGCCAGCCCGCACGGGCTGCGCTCGGGCTTTCTGACCCAGGCCGCGCTGGACGGTGCCCCCCTGCCCGCCGCCATGCAGCTGTCGCTGCACCGATCGCCGGCGCAGGCGCAACGCTATTACGCAGATGTCGAGATAACGAGGAACCCCGCGACCGACCTGCTGGGATGAGATGACCTCCGCCTGCGGGAGATCTGCGCCGTGGCGGCAAAAGGGTGGCAGACCACCCTTCTGCCAGCGGCATCAGCCATCTCGCCCCGGTGCCAGCAGCGCCATGCCCGGAATCCCGGCTGCCTTCAGGTCGAAAGTCAGGGTTCTGTCGCAGCCGGCGCCCTGCCCGGCCAGCGCGATCATCTGGTCCGCGAATCCCGCCCCGCCCGCGCGCCAGCGTTGCGCCGCCAGTCCAACGCGATCGGATTCTTCAACCACCAGCTCGCGCGCGGCCAGCAGCCCGTCGATCGCATCGGCAATATCGCTGCGCGACAGGCGATAGGCGCGTTCCAGCACCCAGACCGTCTCGATCATCACTTCGCGGGAAATCCAGCCAGGCGCCGCCTCAGTCAGCGCGGTGATTGCCTCGGTCGCCAAGGCGGCCTGCACCGGATCATCCTGGACCAGATAGCGGACAAGGACATTGGTATCGAGACCGGTCACGCGGCCCCATCCCGTGCGCCGGCCGCGATCGCCGCCTCCATCTCGTCCAGCGAGACGGCCGCCTGCCCGTCCCGGTGCAGCAGCCCGGCCAGATCGGCCACCGGCCGCGTCCGCAGCAGCCGCACCTGCCCGTCATCCAGAATGACATAGCGCAGCTGATCGCCTGGCGACAGCGACAGCGCCTGCCGCACCGCCTTTGGCAAGGTGGTCTGGCCCTTCACGGTGACGGTGGATTGTGACATGGCGATATCCAAGGAGAGATCCGGGTTCTCCTTACATATGGTATAAACGCATTGGAAATGCAATCTGCTGCCCATGGTAGCAGCGCGCGTTGCACTACCATATGTTGCGTCCAGACAGAAAACAGTTGCCAGAATCGCCGCTGACAGGCAATAGTCACGGTAATAGGCGGGTAAACGCCAAAAAACGTGAACACGAACGGGCAGTCTATGGGCAGTGGTTTCCAGCGCGAAGACCTGAACTGGGTCATTCGCCAACAGGCCGAACAGCTGGCGGCGCAGCTTCATGCGCAACGCGAAAGCCTGTTTCCGCCCGATGCGCACAAGGCGATGCGCAAGTTCACCTCGGGCGAAGCCGCGGCCCTGCTGGGCGTCAATGACAGCTATCTTCGCAAGCTGAACCTCGATGGCAAGGGTCCCTCGCCCGAATTGACCGGCGGAAATCGGCGCCTCTATTCGGCGCAGGATATCCAGGACCTGCGGCAACTGCTTGAAAAGACGGCACGCAAACCTGGCGATTACCTGCCCGGGCGACGACAGGGCGATCACCTGCAAATCATCGGGGTGATGAACTTCAAGGGTGGTTCGGGCAAGACCACCACCGCGGCGCATCTGGCGCAACGGCTGGCCCTGCTGGGTTATCGGGTGCTGGCGATCGACCTCGATCCGCAGGCCTCGCTGACCGCTCTGCACGGCGTCCAGCCCGAAATCGACATTCCCGAGGGCGGCACCCTCTATGATGCGATCCGTTATGACGACCCCTGCCCCATCCGCGACGTCATCCGCCCGACCTATATTCCCGGCCTCGACCTCATTCCCGGCAATCTCGAGCTGATGGAATTCGAGCACGACACCCCGCGCGCGCTGACGGCGGGCCATGCCGGCCTGTTCTTCTTCCGCGTGCGCGAGGCTTTGGCGCAGGTCGATGCCGATTATGACGTGGTGGTGATCGATTGCCCGCCGCAGCTGGGCTTTCTGACCATGTCGGCGCTGTCCGCCGCCACCGGCGTCCTGGTCACCATCCATCCCGAGATGCTGGACGTGATGTCGATGTCGCAATTCCTGCGCATGACTGCCGATCTGATGGATGTCATTGCCGGCAGCGGCGCCGACATGTCGCATGACTGGATGCGCTATCTGCTGACCCGCTATGAACCCACCGACGCGCCGCAGAACCGCATCGTCGCCTTCCTGCGCACGATGTATGGCGAAAAGGTGCTGAACGCGCCGATGCTGAAATCCACCGCGATTTCCGACGCTGGCCTGACCAAGCAGACCCTTTACGAGGTCGAGCGCAGCGCCTTTACCCGCACCACCTATGACCGCGCCATCGAAAGCCTGAATGCCGTCAATGACGAAATTGCCAGCCTGATCCAGCGTACCTGGGGCCGGGCGGGAGGACTGAAATGACGAACAAGAAACAACGCATGTCGCTGCTGGACAATCTCGCCGGTGCCGCCGCCCCGACGCCGGCCTCGATCATGCCGGGCAACCGCGCCCTGCGCGCCGCCCGCGATGCCGTCGATGCGCATCGCGTGTGGGAACTCGACCCCGACCACATCGACATCGGCGACCGCATTCGCGACCGGCTGGACGAATCCGGGCTAGAGGATCTGCGCGACGCCATCGAACAGAACGGCCAGACGGTTCCGATCCTGGTCCGGCGCGATCCGGCGCGGCCCGACCGCTATCTGCTGGTCTATGGCTATCGCCGGTTGATGGCCATCCGTGCCTCTGAAAAGATCAGCACGATCAGGGCGTTGGTTGCATCCATGGGGGATGATGACGCTCTGCGCGCGCAGATTTCGGAAAACATGGCGCGCCGCGATCTCAGCTATATCGAAAAAGCGCTGTTCGCCCGCGAGCTGGTCGACAGCGGCTTTGGAACGCAGGCCCAGGTGGCCGAGGTGCTGACGGTGACCAAGTCCTCGGTCTCGATGGCGCTGACCGTCATCGAGCAGGTCGGCGCCGATCTGGTGCGCGCGATCGGTCCCGCCTATGGCGTCGGCCGCCCCCGGTGGGAGGCCATGGGACGCACCATCGATCAGATGGGCGCAGACCGCGCGGCGCTGGCCGAACTGGCCGAACGAGAGCGGGCGATGGCCTACAGCAGCGCGGCTCTGGCGCAGGCGCAGCCCGAGGATTTCGACCCCTCGGTCGCCGCGTTTGAGGCTGTGCAGGCCGCCCTGCCCCAACCCGGCGCCCCTGCCCGGCCGGCGGCGAAAAAGCCCGCCCCGGCCCCGCGCAGGATCTCGCTGGCCGATGATTACGCCGCGCGGGTATCGCGCAATGCCAAGGGCCTGCGCCTTGATCTGGCGCCGGGCGAATTCGCGGATTGGATGGAACAGGAAGCCGGTGTGCTTCTCTACGAGCTTTATCAGCGCTGGCAGGACCAGGGCCGATAGAGGCAACGAGCAGTCAACGATAACCAGAGCAGGAGGCACGAACCAGGTAACGAAAAGGTCCCGCAAAGCTTTCACCTCACGAGACCCAATCTTGTTTCTAGCACCTTCAAGGTAGGTCCAGACGCGCAGTTTCGCAAGTCCTGAGTGATTCGCGATGCGGATATTCTTTGCCTTCGTGAACAAAAACATGACCTATGCACCCGTCACCGCTTTTCTGCGGCCGGTCGATGCTGGCCAATTGCACCGCGCGCAGGCTGTTGCGCGGGGTGCCGACAGCACCGGCGCGCGTACCGTCAACAAATGGGAAACCCTGCGCGAGCTGATCGCCGGCCGTGCGGCCTTCGGTCTCTCGGACCGCGATCTGGCCGTGCTGGAGGCGCTTGTCAGCTTTCATCCCGGCACCACGCTTGGCGGCAATGACGGCCCGCCGCTCGTCCATCCCTCGAACGTCTCGATCTGCGAGCGGCTGAAGGGCATGGCCTCATCGACGATGCGCCGGCATTTGGCCCGTCTGGTGGAAACCGGTCTGATCCTGCGTCGCGACAGCCCGAACGGCAAGCGCTATGCCCGCCGCTACGCCGAGGAAACCGTCGCCTTCGGCTTTGACCTCTCGCCGCTGATCGCGCGGCAGGCCGAAATCCTCGCCGCCGCCGAAACCGCCCGCGCCGCTGCCGAGCATCTGTCGCGCCTGCGCGAGACGGTCAGCCTGATGCGCCGCGACCTGGCCGGGCTGGCCGCCTATGGGGCCGGCCTACGCCCCGACCTGGCGCTCTGGGATCAACTGTCTGACCTTGCCGCGCTTTCCGCCCGCGCGCTGCGGCGCAAACTGGGGGCAAGCGATCTGGGGCGACTTCAAAGCGAGTTGCTGGCTGCGCTCAACCGGGCCAGGGATGTGCTGGATTGTCGTATCGATACACAAGAATCGAGCAGCAATGCCGCCAATAATGAACAGCACTATCAGAATTCAAAGGCAGACTCTTATGATCTTGAACCTTGCCCAGAACGGGCAATGGTGGCGGCGCCGGGCGCTGACGACCGGACAGAAAGGATCGAGACCGATGCCGAAGACCCTGCTGATCTGAATCTGCCGAATATCCCGTTGGCGCTGGTCGTGTCGGTCTGTGCTGAAATCCAGAATTATGGTGATGGCCCGATCAGGCACTGGCACCAGCTTGTTCGGGCCGCCGACGTCGTGCGGCCGATGATGGGCATTTCACCCTCGGCCTGGAGCGAGGCACGGGAAGCCATGGGGCCAGAGCAGGCCGCGGTGGTTCTGGCGGCGATGTTGGAGCGATTTGCCGACATCCGCTCGCCCGGCGGCTATCTGCGGAGCCTGACGACGAAAGCCGCGACAGGCGCCTTCTCGTGTGGCCCGATGATCATGGCCCTGATGCGGAAGGCGGCATAGTGTTCACAGCTGTGAACTGCGTGGAGCCGCAAGAAGAGGGAGCCCTGCGATGACCGAGACCGCCGAAGCAGCGACGCGCCTTACTGGCTGGCCCGGCAAAAGCCCGGATGATCGCGGCATCGCGCATCCGGCACTGTATCACATGCTGGATGTCGCCGCCGTGGCCGAGCGGCTGATCGCTGCCGAGCCCTTCACGGCCGCAATGCGTGACGCGCTGGTTATGCTGACGGCGCTGCATGATCTGGGCAAGATCAGCGACAGTTTCCGGGCGATGCTGACCACCGGCGCGCGGCAATACGCGCGGCATTGGGAAATGACCGAGGTTTTGCTGTATCACCATGACGGCCTTCTCGCCGATCTTCTGGGCGGGACCCGGTCGCAGCGAAATCGGCTTTACGCCTCGGTCGCGGGGCATCACGGTCGGCCGCCCGGGCTTGCCGACCTTCAGGATTGGCGTTTGACTGATGCCGTCGGCGCCGATGGCATCGCCGATGCGGCGCAGGCGATCCGGCTGGTTGCCGGGCTGTGGCCGGGCGCGTCTCTGGACGGTCTGACGGGCGAGAGCACGCAGGCGCTGAACTGGTGGCTGCCGGGTCTGGTCGCGGCGGCGGATTGGATCGGCTCGAACACCGACTGGTTTCCGCCATGCAGGCCGGGGCCAACGGTTGCGGATTATCTGAGCGGTGCGCGCGAACGGGCGGCGCTGGCGGTCGCGGCGGCGGGACTGTCGGTGCCTGCGGCTGCGGACGGGGCGCTGTTTGATTTCGACCTGCGCCCGATGCAGCGCGCGGCGGCCGGGGTGGTTTTGACGGACGGGCCGATGCTGGCGGTGATCGAGGATGAAACCGGCGTCGGCAAGACCGAGGCGGCGCTGATCCTGGCGCAACGGATGATGGTCGCGGGCAAGGGCAGGGGGCTGTTCTTTGCCCTGCCGAGCACGGCCACGGCGGATGCGATGTTTCGCCGGGCGCGGCAGGTGGTGCGCCGGATGTTTACCAGCCCGCCCAGCCTGACGCTGGCGCATGGGCGGGCGGGAATGTCCGAGGATTTTCGTGCCGTCCGTCTGGATCCGCGTCAGTCCTCCGATGCGCCGATCTGCACCGAGTGGCTGGCGGACAGCCGCCGCCGGGCCTTGCTGGCGACGGTGGGCGTGGGGACCGTCGATCAGGCGCTGCTGTCGGTTCTGCCGACGCGCTTTGCCACGCTGCGCCATTACGGGCTGGCCTCGAAAATCCTGATCGTGGACGAGGTGCATGAGATGGGCGCGCCCTACATGGCGGCCGAGCTGGCGCAGCTGTTGCGCGCGCATCGCATGGCCGGAGGCTCGGCGATCCTGCTGACGGCAACCTTGCCGCTGGATCAGCGCCGGGACTTGCTGGCGGCCTGGGGGGCCGGCGATGACGGGCATCCGGCCTATCCGGCGCTGACCGTCGCGGCGGGCGAGTGCCGGCGGGATCTGGAGCCGGTCTCCGGCGGCAAGGGACCGGTCACGGTCAGCCGGCTGGCCGGCATGGAGGAGGCGGTGGCGCTGCTGCGCGACAAGGCGGGGCAGGGCGCGGCCTGCCTGTGGGTGCGCAATGCCGTCGATGACGCGATCGCCGGGGTCGAGGCGCTGCGGGCCGCCGGGATCCGCGCCGATCTGCTGCATGCGCGCTTTGCGCTGGCCGACCGGCTGCGGCATGAACGCGCGCTGATGGATGTCTTTGGAAAGCACGGGGCAGGGCGTCGGGGCAGGGTGCTCGTCGCCACGCAAGTTGTTGAAAACTCACTTGATTTAGACTTTGATGTGATGATTTCCGACCTTGCGCCGATTGCCGCGCTGGTGCAGCGGGCAGGGCGGTTGTGGCGGCATATGGACCTGCGCCCGGCGGATCGGCGCCCGGTTCCGGCACCGGTGCTGCATGTCGTCGCGCCCGATCCGGGCCGGGTCGAGGACGACCAATGGCTGCATCGGGTGCTGGATCGCGGCGCCTGGGTCTATCCGCTGGACCTGCAATGGCGCACCGCCGAGGTGCTGTTCCGGGTCGGCCGGATCACCGCGCCGCAGGGGCTGCGGGCGCTGATCGAGGCGGTTCATGGCCCCGATGCCGCGCCCATGCCCGGGGTGCTGGAACGCGCCGAGGTCGAGCGGCTGGGGCAGGGCTATGCCGAGGCCAATCAGGCGCGGCGCAACCTGATCGACCTGAAGGCCGGCTATCGCGGCAATGCGGCGGCGGCGGATACCGATTATCCGACCCGGCTTGGCCGGCCGCAGCGGGCGCTGCTGCTGGTCCGGCGCGCGGGGCAGGGCCTGCGGCCCTATGCCGGGGACAATGATGCCGAGGGCTGGCAATCGTCCGAGGTTCAGGTGGCCGCGCATCGGCTGGCGGCCTTGGCCCTGCCCGATCAGACCGCGCCCGAGATTGCCGCGCTGATCGCCGACTGGCCGGACTGGCGCCGGGCCAGCGTCACCGTCTGTCCGCTGGCCGGGGACGGGGACGGGGCGATCTGCGACGGGCTGCGCTATGACCCCGAGCGGGGGATTGTCTTTGACAGTGCGGGTCAGTCATGAGTAGACAAGATGATGTTCCCCTGAAAGCGGGGATGCTCCGAGTGTCGCTGTATTGCGGAAGCTTCATGGAGAATGTTCCCCGCACACGCGGGGATAAGAGTGTAGCTGTATGGCGTAAGCAAAGCTGGTTGACAGACATTGCACACCATGCCAGCATGAAAAAGCCGCGAACCAGAGCTAACCGGTTCGCGGCTGGTAGGCCCATCTCTGAGCACGGTCGTTGCAGGACCGTAAGCAACAAGGAGGTTAAGAAGATGAGAATCTTAATAGCCTAAGCCTTTGGCGCTCGTCCCATTTACGCAGGTTCGAGCGCCAAAGGCAATTCATTCCGCATATTCAAGGGAATTGCCGCTTTGCTCAACCTCATCACCGACGCCTGGATCCCGGTTATCTCAGCCGATGGGACGCGCCGCATCATTGCCCCCTGGCAGATGGCCGATGCCGCGATCCGGCGGCTGGACTGGCCGCGCGCCGACCTGAACCTTGCCTGTCTGGAACTGCTGATCGGGCTGGTCTTGCTGGCCGATCCGCCCGGGGATGCCGAGGACTGGGAGGCGCGTCAAAAGCCCGATCCCGACCGGCTGCGGGCGCGGCTGGCGGATCTGGCCCCGGCCTTTGATCTGATGGGCGGCGGCCCGCGTTTCTTGCAGGACCGCGAGGATCTGCCAGGCGAGGCGAACCCGCCCGACATGCTGTTCATCGACAGCGCCGGCGGGCAGACGGTCAGGAACAATGCCGATCTGATGGTCTGGCGCGACCGTTATCCGGCGCTGGAGCCGGCGCTGGCGGCGATGGCGCTGTACACTTTCCAGGCCTTTGCGCCGGCGGGCGGTGCGGGAAACCGCACCTCGATGCGGGGGGGTGGGCCGCTGCTGACGCTGGTGCAGCCGCAGGGCGGGCTGTGGGCGACGATCTGGGCCAATGTCCCCGACGGCCTGCCGGCGGGGCCCGGGGTTCTGCCCTGGATGCGGGCAACGGTGACATCCGAAGGCGGGCGGGCGGTTTATCCCGAACAGGCCCATCCCGCCGAGGCGTTTTTCGGCATGCCGCGCCGCTTGCGGCTGGTCGGGGACGGGGGCCGGATCACCGGCGTGATCCAGCGCCCTTACGGCACCAATTATGCCGGTTGGGACCATCCGCTGACGCCCTATTACCGGCTGAAGCTGACCGATGAATGGCTGCCGAAACATCCGCGAGCGGGGCTGTTCGGCTATCGCCACTGGCTGGGCGTGGTGATGGCGGCGCAGGATGACGGCGACGGGCTGCAACGCCGGGCGCTGGTGCTGCGCAACTGGTTCGCGCGCAGCGGCGGCCGGCGCGCGCGGGTGCTGGTCGCGGGCTGGGCGATGGACAATATGAAGCCGCGCGATTTCATCCTGTCGACGCCGCCGCTGGTGCGGTTGCAGGGCAGGGCGCTGGCCTGCCTGACGGGCATGGTCGGGGCGGCCGATATCTATGCGCTGGCGCTGCGCCGGGCGCTGACCCCGGTCATGGCCGAGGGCGAGGCGCGCGAGGCGCTGCGCGAGGCGTTCTATGCCGAGACGCAGGCGGCGTTCGAGGCCGGGCTGGCGGCGCTGGAGGCTGGCGCCGGGATCGAAGCCGTGGCGCGGGACTGGCTTGCCGTACTGCGCCGGGTGGCGCTGGCGCTGTTTGAGGCGCGGGCGCTGCCGGGCCTGTCGGAACGCGACGTGAAGGTGCAGCGCGAGATCGTCGCGGCGCATCGCCGGCTGGGCGCGGCCTTTGCCGGCTATGGCGAGGGGGCGGGGGTTTACGCCGCGCTGACGCTGCCCGTGCCGGTCCCGGCCAAACGCAGGAAGGAAACCACATGAGCGACGGCGCAAGCGATCCCGGCGGGATCATCTGGTCCTGGTGGCGCCGCCATCTGGGCGAGCGCGAGTCCGGCGCCGCGCGCGCCTTGGCGGCGCGGCTGCGGCGGGGCTCGGATATCGAGATCCTGGGCGAGCCGGCGGTGCATGACCTGTCGCGCCGGCTGGCGCTTTACGATGCCGCCCGGCTGCTGCGGCTGGTCCGGGTGCTGGCGGAATTGCGCGGCGAGGACCGCGCGACGCTGGCCCACCGGCTGGGCGGCGAGGAGCCGATCCTGTCGAACGCCCGCTTTCAGCGGCTGATGCGCGCCGAGGGGACCGAGCTGACCACCGCCCTGATCCGCGCCATCCGCATGCTGGGGCCGGGGGCGCGGTCCTGCGACATCGCCCGGCTGGGACGCGATCTGCGCTTCTGGAACGACCGCACCCGCACCCGCTGGAGCTTTCAATATTTCCACGCGCCCGAGCCCGAGGCGCTGCAACCCCTTTTCGAGACGGAGACCGACGCATGACCACCTTTGTGCAATTCCACCTGCTGACGGCCTATCCGCCCTCGAACCCGAACCGCGACGATCAGGGCCGGCCCAAGCAGGCGATGATGGGCGGGGCGCCGCGGCTGCGGCTGTCCTCGCAGGCGATCAAGCGGGCGGTGCGGGAAAGCAGCTGGTTTCAGAACGATCTGGCCGGGAACATGGGCACCCGCACCAAGCGGCTGCACGAGGAATTGCGTGACAAGCTGATCCGCGACGGCGCCAGCGAGAAAGCCGCGCAAGAGGCCGCGACCACGGTGGCGGAACTGTTCGGCAAGCTGGAGGCGCCGAAGAAGGACCGCCCCGAGGACAAGATCGCCACCACGCTGGCCTTTATCTCGCCCGAGGAATGGCGGCTGGCCGATGATCTGGCCGCCAAGGTGCTGGCCGGCGCGGCGCTGCCCAAGGACAAGGACCTGAAAAAGCTGGTGCTGCGGCAGGCCGATGGCGCGGTCGATATCGCCATGTTCGGGCGGATGCTGGCCGATAACCCCGAGTTCAACCGCGATGCCGCCGTGCAGGTGGGCCATGCCATCACCACCCATCGCGTGCTGGCCGAAGATGACTGGTTTTCCGCTGTCGACGACCTGAAGACCCGGGCCGAGGATGCCGGTGCCGGGCATCTGGGCGAGCTGGGCTTCGGCTCGGGCGTCTATTACCTTTACGCCTGCGTGAATGCCGATCTGCTGGTCGAGAACCTGGCCGGCGACCGCGACCTTGCGGCGCGGGGGCTGGAATCGCTGGCCCGCGCGCTGGCGCTGGCCACGCCGCGCGGCAAGCAGAACAGCTTTGCCCACCATCCCCGCGCCGCCTTCATCCGGGCCGAGATCGGCAGCCAGCAGCCGCGCGACCTGTCGGGGGCGTTTTTCATGCCGGTCAGCGGCGAGGATCTGCTGGCGGCCTCGGTCGGGGCGCTGGACAAGACCGCCGCGCAGATCGACGGCTGCTATGGCAAATCCTGCGACGATCACCGGGTGATGGATGTGCGCGCGGGCGCGGGCTCGCTGGACGAGATCGCCGCCTTTGCGGCCGGGGCGGCCCGTGGCTGACTATCTGGTCTTTCAGCTGACGGCGGCGCTGGCCGCGATGGGCGAATTCGCCGGGCATGAGCGGCGCGGATCGCTGATCTGGCCGGGGCGTTCGGCGCTGACCGGGCTTTTGGGCGCGGCGCTTGGCATTCGCCGCGACGGCGATTTTGCCGCGCTGGACCTTATGCGCATGGCGGTGGCGATCTTTGAACCCGGCGCGGTCTTGCGCGATTATCACACCGTCCAGACCGTGCCCGGCGCCGCCGCCCGCCGCCCGCAATCGCGCCCGGCCGCGCTGTGTCAGGCCGGGCAGCGCGCCAATACCACCATCACCCTGCGCGATTACCGCATGGCGCCGCTTTATGGCGTGGCGGTGTGGAACGGCGATCTGCCGGCGCTGGCGCAGGCGCTGCGCCATCCGGTGTTCACGCTGTATCTGGGCCGGAAATCCTGCCCCTTGGCCGCGCCTGTCGATCCGCAGATCGTCGCGGCCGAGGCGCCCGAGGCCGCGCTTGCGCAGCTGCGCCTGCCGCCGTGGTGGCGGGACGCGCGGGCCCGGATCATGGCCACCGACGACCGCCCCGACGCGCCGCGCCACGAGATCCGCCATGACCTTGCCACCGATCGCCGCGCCTGGCATTTCGCCCCGCGCGAGGTGGCGATGCTGCCGGTCGATATCGCGCCGGAGGTGGCGACATGAGCCTGTTTATCTCGCGCCTGCAACTGGCCCGCGACCCCTCGCTTGATGCGCTGTCAGCGCTGCTGAACCCGCCGGGCGACGGCCCGCAGCGCGACGCCCATCACCGGCTGGTCTGGTCGGCCTTTGCCGGCGATCCGGCGGCCGCGCGCGATTTCCTGTGGCGGGCCGAGGGCGAGGGCCGTTTCATCACCCTGTCGCGGCGCGCCCCGAATGCCGGCGCGCTGTTCGAGCCGCCCGAGGTCAAGGCGTTCACCCCCGATCTGCGGCCCGGTGACCGGCTGGCTTTCGCCCTGCGCGCCAATGCCACGCGCACCGAAAAGACCGGCACCCGATCCGCCGGCGGGGCCGAGAAAAAGCGGCATATCGACCTGGTCATGGATGCGATCCATCCGCTGAAACAGGGCCGGGCCGAGGCGCGCATGGCGGCGGCGCGGCAGGTGGCCGAAGGCTGGCTGGCGGGGCAGGGGGCGCGGCACGGCTTTGCCCCCGCGCGGGTCGAGGTCGGCGATTATTCCGTGGCCGTGCTGCCCGGCCACAGGGGCAAGCGCAAAGGCCAGCCGCAATTCGGCATTCTCGACCTGACCGGGACGCTGACCGTTACCGAGCCCGCGCTGTTTCTGGCCGCCATCGCGGCGGGCTTCGGCCGCGCCAAGGCCTTTGGCTGCGGGCTGATGCTGCTCCGGCGCGCCTGATGCGGGGCCTGCCGCCGCCCGCGCCGATCCCGCTTGGCGACCGCTCGTCCCTGGTCTTTGTCGAACGCGCCCAGCTTGACGTGCTGGACGGGGCCTTTGTCGCGGTGAATGCGGACGGCACCCGCACCCATATCCCCATTGGCGGGCTGGCCGGGCTGATGCTGGAGCCGGGCGCGCGGATCAGCCATGCCGCCGTGGCGCTGGCGGCGCGGACCGGCACCCTGATCACCTGGGTCGGCGAGGCGGGGGTGCGGCTGTATTCCGCCGGGCAACCGGGCGGGGCGCGCTCGGACAAGCTGCTGTGGCAGGCCAGCATCGCGCTGGACCCGGCGGCGCGTCTGCGGGTGGTGCGGGCCATGTATGCCCGCCGCTTTGGCGAAGCGCCGCCCGAGCGCCGCTCGATCGACCAGCTGCGCGGGATCGAGGGGGTTCGGGTCCGCGCTGCCTATGCGCTGCTGGCCGATCAGAATGGCGTCAACTGGACGCGCCGCAGCTATGACCCCCGCGACTGGGAGGCGGGCGATATCCCCAACCGCTGCCTTTCGGCCGCCACGGCCTGCCTGCACGGGTTGACCGAGGCGGCGGTGCTGGCCGCGGGTTACGCCCCCGCCATCGGCTTTCTGCACACGGGCAAGCCGCTGAGCTTTGTCTATGACATCGCCGATCTCTACAAGCTGGACACGGTCGTCCCCGAGGCCTTTCGCATCGCCGGCGCCCACGCGCGCGGCAAGCTGGACATGGCCCCCGACCGGGCGGTGCGGCTGGCCTGCCGTGACGCCTTTCGCCGCAGCGGCCTGCTGGGCCGGATCATCCCGATGATCGAGGAGATGCTGTCGGCGGGCGATCTGCCGCGCCCGGCACCGCCGCCCGAGGCGGCGGGACCGGCCTTTGACGATGAGGTATCGGGCGATGATGGTCATCGTGGTTAGCAACGCCCCGCCGCGTCTGCGCGGGCGGCTGGGGGCCTGGTTGCTGGAGATTCGGGCGGGCGTGTTCGTCGGCGACTATTCCACGCGAACGCGCGAGCGGATCTGGACCCAGGTCGAGGCCTATATCGAGGGTGGTGACGCGGTGCTGGTCTGGCGTGCGCCGACCGACCAGGGCTTTGCCTTCAAGACCATCGGCCGCAACCGCCGCATGCCGGTCGATTTCGACGGCTTGACGCTGGTGCAATTCCGGCCAGAGTGAACAACCTAAAATCGGTGCGCTTTTTGACTTCGCTAAAACCGTTCAGGATCAAGGCCCTGCAACAAGTCTGTTCCCCGCATGCGCGGGGATGAACCGGCGTCGGAGACGGCTTGGTCGGATTCGGCGAGCTGTTCCCCGCATGCGCGGGGATGAACCGGTGTAATCGGGGCCATCGGCCGGGTTTGATCCCTGTTCCCCGCATGCGCGGGGATGAACCGCCGCGAGAACAATTGCGGTCATCAGATTGTGACTGTTCCCCGCATGCGCGGGGATGAACCGAGGCAAAGAAGGCGGAACGTGCCGCGGCGAACCTGTTCCCCGCATGCGCGGGGATGAACCGTGCGTGCGGAAGCCCGCAGCCTCGACCGCGGCCTGTTCCCCGCATGCGCGGGGATGAACCGTATGGCG
>JAGPGI010000258.1 GCA_018056045.1 Paracoccus sp. (in: a-proteobacteria) | reverse complement strand
TGACGCATCAAGTTCCGAATCTGGAGAATCCGATGAAACGCTCATTCAGGGCTGCGTTGATCTTTGCGGTTGCGGCAAGCGTCGCAATGCCTGCCCTTGCCGATAGCGATCGCAAAAAGCATCACCGCAAGGAGCATCAACGCGAACACCGCGAGGACTACAGCGAGCATCGCCGGGAATACCGGCACTGCCCGCCCGGGCTGGCCAAGAAACACAACGGTTGCCAGCCGCCCGGCCATGCAAAGAAATACTATCGCCGCGGCGATGTCCTCTATGGCGACTATTACCGCGTCCGCGATTATGATCGCTATGACCTCGAGCGGCGCGACAACTGGGACTATTACCGCGACGACGACCGCATCTATCGCGTCGACAGCAATACCCGCAAAATCCTTGCGGTGATCAACCTGATCGACGCCTTCTCGAACTGAGCGATTTGGAAAGGGGCGGGAAATCCCGCCCCGTTTGCTTGCTGCCCCCTGCGCCTGCTCAGGCGTTGAACAGGAAATGCAGCACGTCGCCGTCCTTGACCTGATAGGTCTTGCCCTCGACGCGGAACTTCCCGGCCTCGCGCGCACCGGCCTCGCCCTTGTAGGTGACGTAATCGTCATAGGCGACGGTCTCGGCGCGGATGAAGCCACGCTCGAAATCACCATGGATGACGCCCGCCGCCTGCGGGGCCAGCGTGCCGTGATGGATGGTCCAGGCGCGGGCCTCTTTCGGACCGACGGTGAAATAGGTGTCCAAGCCCAGCAGCTTGTAGCCCTCGCGGATCAGGCGATCCAGACCGGCCTCGTGCAGGCCCATTTCCTCAAGGAACATGGTCGCCTCGTCGGCCGGAAGCTGGCTGATCTCTTCCTCGATCTTGGCCGAGATGACGACCTGACCGGCGCCCTGCGCCTTGGCCATTTCGGCCACGCGGTCGGACTGGCTGTTGCCGGTGGCGGCCTTGTCCTCTTCGACATTGCAGACGAACAGCACCGGCTTGGCGGTCAGCAGTTGCAGCATCTCCCATGCCTTCTGGTCGTCGGCATCCACCTTGACGGTGCGCGCGGGCTTGCCCGATTCCAGCGCCGCCTGCGCGGCCTTCAGCAACTTTTCCTGCGCCACGGCTTCCTTGTCGCCGCCCTTCAGCTTGCGCTGGATGTTGGCAAGGCGGCGCTCGACCGATTCCAGATCGGCGATCATCAACTCGGTCTCGATGGTCTCGGCATCGGCGATGGGATCGACGCGGCCCTCGACATGGGTGACGTCGCCATCCTCAAAGCAGCGCAGGACGTGGGCGATGGCGTCCACCTCGCGGATATTGGCAAGGAACTGGTTGCCCAGCCCCTCGCCCTTGCTCGCGCCCTTCACCAGACCGGCAATGTCGACAAAGGTGATGCGGGTCGGGATGATCTGCTTGCTGCCCGCGATTTCGGCCAGCTTGTCCAGACGCGGATCGGGAACTGCGACCTCGCCCACGTTCGGCTCGATGGTGCAGAAGGGAAAGTTCGCGGCCTGCGCGGCGGCGGTTTTCGTCAGCGCGTTGAACAAGGTCGATTTGCCGACATTCGGCAGCCCGACAATTCCCATGCGAAAGCCCATGATCCGCTCCCCGCGTTTTTCGGACAAATGAAGAATGCGCCGCTAATAAGCATCGCCCGGCCCCGGCGCAAGCCACGCGCGCGGAACCTGGCCCGGCCGATGCCTGTCGGGACGATCTTTTTCCTGCCGGAACCCGCGATTCATCGGCCCGCGACCGGGCCTAAGCCGATCGCGCGGAACGCAAAATTCGCCACCTGCGCGGTGCAGGCCACGCCGCCCGCAGCGCGATCCGGGATTTGCAAGCTTAGGTGGCTTACGTCACGAAACATGAACCGGGCCTTGCGTAACCCCCTGTTCATACACAGGTTTACCTAACTCGAAGCATATATCTGGAGATCAGGGACGTATTGTCATGAAATACGTATTGGCCTTGGCCGCCTTCGCGGCTCTTGCCGGCCATTCGGCAGCCGCATCCGCGAATGAGCTGGTGATCGGGCTGGGACGCTCGGATTACAGCGACAACCATGCCGAGAACCGGCTGTTCGGCGCGGTCGAATATCACGCTTCGCCCTTCGCGACCTATCGGGGCTTTGATTTCGGCTTGGGCGGCATCGGACAATGGGGCAGCGGCGGCAGCTATTTCCTCGGCGGCGGTCTGGTCGTCACGCGCAACCTCGGTGAGCGCTGGTTCGTCGAGTTCAGCGAGATGCCCGGCGTTTACCATGCCGGCGACAACGATCACGATCTGGGCCAGGATCTGGAGTTCCGCAGCCAGCTCGCGCTGGGATACCACCTGAACGAGGACTGGTCCGCCTCGGCAGCAGTTGCGCATATCTCGAATGCCGATCTTGGCGACGACAATCCGGGCGCAAATTTCGGTTTCCTGCGCCTGCATCGCAATCTGGGCGGCCACTGAGCCTGCGCGTCGGCAATTGCACTGGCCCGCGCTTTCCGGCTAGACCGGCATGGATCTGCCCGGGAGGTGACGCATGACCAGGATCGAGACCAAATTCGCAGCCCTTGCCGCCGAAAAGCGCAAGGCCTTCGTCGCCTATATGATGGGCTGCGACCCGGATTTCGACCGCTCGCTTGAGATCATGCGCGGCATGCCCGGTGCGGGCGTCGACATCATCGAACTGGGCATGCCCTTTACCGACCCGATGGCCGACGGGCCGACGATTCAGGCCGCAGGCCAGCGCGCATTGGCCGCCGGCGGCAGCGTCAGCCGCGTCTTCGAGATGGTGCGCGCATTCCGCCAATCCGACGCCACCACCCCCATCGTGCTGATGGGCTATTACAACCCGATCTATGCCCGCGAAGGCGGCGTCGACGGCTTTCTGGCCGAGGCCACTGATGCCGGCGTGGACGGACTGATCGTCGTCGACCTGCCCCCCGAGGAAGACAGCGAACTGTGCCTGCCCGCCAATCGCGCCGGCATCAACTTCATCCGGCTGGCCACGCCCACCACCGATGACGCGCGCCTGCCCGCCGTGGTCAAGAACACCAGCGGTTTTGTCTATTACGTCTCGGTCACCGGCATTACCGGCGGCCCCGCCGCCAATGCCGCCGAGGTCGCCCCCGAGGTCGCCCGCATCCGCGCGGCCGCCGGCCTGCCGGTGGTGGTGGGCTTTGGCATCTCGACCCCCGAGGCCGCGCAGGCGGTGGCGGGCGTCGCCGATGGCTGCGTCGTGGGCAGCGCCATCGTCAAACTGATCGGCGAGGGCCGCTCGGTGCCCGAGGTGCTGGATTTCGTCGCAGCCCTGGCCGCGGGCGCGCATAGCGCCTGACGCGCGCCGCGACCCACCGCCCCGCCGCCGTTCGGCTGCGCAGAACACGGTGTTTTCCGCTCTTGCCTTTGGCGGGGCGGCATCCCGTATTAGATACAGATGCGTGACCGAAGGAGGATTTTATGCCCAAGCTGCTTTACCATGTTGGCGCGTGCTCGCTGGCGCCCCATATCGTGCTGGAATGGATCGGCGCGCCCTATGAGACGCAGGCGGTCGAATTCGGCTCGGCCGAGCTTTTCGCCATCAACCCTTCGGGCGCGGTTCCGGCCCTGATCGAGGATGACGGCTGGATCCTGACCCAGGCCGGCGCCATCCTGCATTATCTGGCCCACAAGCATCCCGCAGCCGATCTGGCCGGCGACACCTCGGCCCGGGGCGCGGCGGAACTGGACCGCTGGTCAAGCTTTTTCACCGGCGACCTGCATCCCAGCTTTTACCCAGTTTTCACGCCGACGCGCTATACGACCAGCCGCGACAAGGCCGATCTGGAGGCGGTGCAAGAGGCCGGCCGCAAACTGGTGCGCCGCCAGCTGGGCATCCTGAACGCCCATCTGGAAGGCAAGGACTGGATCCTGGGCAAACGCTCGGTCATCGACGCCTATTCCTTCCCGATGCTGCGTTGGGCGATCGGTCAGCTGCCCGAGAAACTGGCCGACTGGCCCAATGTGCAGGCGTTGCACGACCGCATGGCCGCGGATGAGGCCGTCAAACGTGTTCTGGCCCGCGAACAGGGCAAGTAAGGAGTATCCGCGATGTCCACCGGCATCCATCACGTCACCGGCATCACCCGCCGGGTGCAGGCCAATGTCGACTTCTATGTGGGCTTTCTGGGCCTGCGGCTGGTCAAGCGCACGGGCGGTTTTGAGGATGCCGAGCAGCTGCACCTGATCTATGGCGACGCGCTTGGCTCGCCCGGTTCGGTCGTCACCTTCCTTGTCTGGGAGGATGGCGCGCCGGGCCGCGTGGGTCACGGTCAGGTGGCAGAGTTCGCGCTGGCAGTCCCGCCCGACAGCATCGGCGAATGGCTGACCCGCGCCATGACGGCGCGCGTGCCCGTCCAGGGCCCCAGCCGCGAATTCGGCGAAACCGTGCTGCGGCTGAAGGACCCGGACGGCGTGACCGTCAAGCTGGTCGGGGTCAACATGCCCGCCGCCGCGCCCCTGCCCGATCCGATCGCGCCGACGCGGCTGCGCTCGGTCACGCTGTTTACCGAGAAGCCCGATGCGACCCGCGACTTCCTGACCCGCTTCGGCTATGCTGAAACGGCAAGCGAAGGCGCGATCCACCGGCTGGCCTCCGAGACCGACGTGATCGACATTCGCGACGCGACCGGGTTCTTTGCCGGCATTCCCGGCACCGGCGTTCTGGATCACGT
>JAGPGI010000015.1 GCA_018056045.1 Paracoccus sp. (in: a-proteobacteria) | reverse complement strand
GTCGCAGCCCGCAAGCCCCACCAGCGCGTCATAGCAATGCCCGCGCATGGTCAGTTCCACCGTGTCGGCGATCCAGTCGCGCGAGGCGAGCGAGGAACGCATCCCCTCATGGCCCATGGCGACACCGTCGGTCACGGTGATGGTGGTGAATTCGCGCGGACAGCCGCCGCCCTTTTTCACACCCTGCTTGACCGACTGCGCCTGACGGGCCAGCGCGATATTGCAGGGCGCGGCCTCGTTCCAGCAGGTCGCCACGCCCACCCAGGGGGAGTGGATCTCTTCCTCGGAAATGCCCATCGCGTAGAAATAGCTGCGATGCGGGGCGCGCGCCGGTCCTTCGGTGACGTGGCGGCTGGGAAGTTGCGACTTGTTGAAGCGGGTGTTTTTCATGGCGTATCCCTCTGGCTGCGACTTGGATAGGCCCAGCCCGCCCGAGGGGCAAGAGGGCGGGGCGTTGAAAGCCCTTGTGAATATGGCAGCAATTCTGCCCTTAATCCGCCAGCCGGTTCAGCCGCGCCGCCATGATCAGGTCGTTCATGGTCACGCCCCCCGCCGAATGGGTCGAGAAGGTGACGCGGGCAAAACCCCAGCCGAAAGCGATGTCGGGATGGTGGTTCGCGGCCTCGGCCTGCCATGCGGCAAGATTGGCCAGTTGCGCGGCGCGACGGAATGTCTTGAAGCGCCATTCGCGGCTGATCGCGCGGCCATCCGCCGCCAGCGCCCAGCCCGGCAGGGCCGCCAGATGCGCGGCCAGTTCCGTCGGATCCAGCGCCGAAGCGCCGTCGACAGTCGTTCCCGCAGCCAGATCGGTCATCTTGCCCCCCTCACAGGATCGGCGCGGCCAGCGCCAGAAGGTTGTTGCGCAGCCGCCGCCACAGCGACCAGTCGCGGATTTCCTCAAGATCGACGGGATGGGCGCGGTCGATATAGGTCTGCTGGCGCTGGTCCAGCGCCTCGGTCAGATCGCCGCCCAGAAACAGCATGTTCATTTCATAGTTCAGCTCAAAGCTGCGCCGGTCCATGTTGGCGCTGCCCAGCATGGCCATACAGCCATCCACGGTGATGATCTTGGCATGCAAGAGCCCGCCGGGAAACAGCATCAGCTTTACCCCCGCCGCGACCAGCCCGTAATAGAAGCCCTCGGACGTCGCCTGCACGACCAGGGAATCGTTGCGGGCCGGCAGGATCATGGTCACGTCGATGCCGCTGCGCGCGGCGGTGCGGATCGCCGAATCCAGCGCGCTGCCGGGCACGTAATAGGGCGTGGTGATGGTCAGCCGGCTACGCGCGGCATAGATCATCGTGGTCATCGAATCCGACAGCGAGCCTTGGCGGTTGTCTGGCCCGGTGGCCACGACCTGCGCGATCTCGCCCGGCGCGGCGACCGGCGGCGCCATGCGCAAGGTGTCGCCCAGGTCCTCGCCGGTATAGCTCATCCAGTCCTGCAGGAAGACCGCCTGCATCTGCCGCACGACCGGCCCTTCGATGCGCAGGAACACGTCGATCCAGGGCGCGAAGCGCGGCTTGATCGCGAAGGCCATGTCCGAGCAGTTACGACTGCCGGTAAAACCGATCTCATGGTCGATGACCACGATCTTGCGGTGGTTGCGCAGGTCCATGCGCTGAAACAGCAGCCCGATGACCGGCATGCCCAGGGGCAGAGCCTCGACGCATTCGCAGCCGGCGGCCTTCATCCGCGCCCATGCCTCCGAACGGCCGAAGGCACGCGATCCAAAGGCGTCGATCACCGCGCGCACCTTGACGCCGCGCCCGGCGGCGCGGATCGCCGCCTCGGCCACCGACCGGCCCGAGACATCATCCAGCCAGATATAGAACAGCACATGCACATGGATGCGCGCCTGATCCATGGCGGCGACCAGATCGGCGATGGCGCTGTCATCCTCGGCGAGCAGCGCGGCGCGGTTGCCGGCCACCGCCTCGAACCCGCCGATGGCCTGATTCGCGGCGATGATCGGCGCGGCAAAGACCGGGGGCGCGCGCAGCCGCTCGGGGCTGGGTTGCCACAGGCCCGACAGGAAACGGCGCACGCTGGCCATGGTCGAGACCTCGGCGCTGCGCAGCCGGATCTCGCCAAACAGGATATAGGCCAGAATGCCCACCAAGGGCACCAGTTCGATGACCAGAATCCATGACAGCCGCACCGTCGGCTCCAGCCGCGGGCGCAGCAGCACCCGCACGCTGACAGCCAGCGCGGCGGCGTAATGGGCAAAGGCAAGCATATCGGTCCACATTGCCGCATCTGACCCCGGCCCGTGCGGAATTGCAATTCGGTGTCGTTTTGCCTATCTCAGCCCCTGAACCCAGCGTTAGGACCCGTCGATGAACTGGATCACCAACTATGTCCGCCCGCGCATCAATTCGCTGTTCTCGCGCCGCGACGTGCCCGAGAACCTGTGGACCAAGTGCCCGGAATGCGGAACCATGCTGTTCCACCGCGAACTGGCCGACAATCTGAACGTCTGCAGCAATTGCGACCACCATCTGGCGATCACGCCCCGCTCGCGCTTTGCGGCGCTGTTTGACGGCGGCGTCTTCAACGAGGTCAAGGTGCCCGAGCCGGTCGCCGACCCGCTGCAGTTCCGCGACCAGAAGAAATATCCCGACCGGATGAAGGCGGCGCAGAAATCCACCGGCGAAAAAGAGGCCATGCTGGTCGCCGAGGGCGAGATCGGCCGCACCCCCATCGTCGCCGCCGCGCAGGATTTCTCGTTCATGGGCGGCTCCATGGGCATGTATGTCGGCAATGCCATCATCGCCGCCGCCGAGCGCGCGGTGAAGCTGAAGCGCCCCCTGGTGCTGTTTTCGGCCGCTGGCGGCGCGCGCATGCAGGAAGGCATCCTGTCCCTGATGCAGATGCCGCGCACCACCGTCGCGGTCGAGATGCTCAAGGAAGCCGGCCTGCCCTATATCGTCGTCCTGACCCATCCGACGACCGGCGGCGTGACCGCCAGCTACGCCATGCTGGGCGATATCCAGATCGCCGAACCCAACGCGCTGATCTGCTTTGCCGGCCCGCGCGTGATCGAGCAGACCATCCGCGAAAAGCTGCCCGAGGGCTTCCAGCGCGCCGAATACCTGCTGGATCACGGCATGCTGGACCGGGTGACCCATCGCAAGAAGCTGCGCGAGGAGCTGATCTCGATCCTGCGCATGGTCATGCGCCAGCCCGCCCCGATCGCGGGCGACCTGCCGGCGCCGGGCAATATCAAGACCGCCGCCCTGCCCGAGGCGGAGCTCGCCAGCGCAGGCGCGACCCCGCCTGCCGTCGAAGCCGCCGGCAAGACGCCCTGACCCGCAGCGGCCGACAGCGATGACCACATCCGACGCCATTCTTGCACGGCTCATGGCCCTGCATCCCAAGGTCATCGACCTGTCGCTGGAGCGGATGCTGCGCATCCTTGACGCGCTGGGAAATCCGCAGGACCGCATCCCGCCGGTCATCCATATCGCCGGCACCAACGGCAAGGGTTCGACCCAGGCGATGATCCGGGCCGGGCTGGAATCGGCGGGGCTGCGGGTCCATGCCTATACCTCGCCGCATCTGGCGCAGTTTCACGAACGCATCCGGCTGGCGGGCGAGCTGATCACCGAGGCCGATCTGGCCGCCACGCTCGAGGAATGCGAGGCGGCGAATGGCGACCAGGCGATCACCTTTTTCGAGATCACCACGGCGGCGGCATTCCTGGCATTCTCGCGCGTCCCGGCCGATTACACCCTGCTTGAGGTCGGGCTGGGCGGGCGGCTGGACGCCACCAACGTCATCGACGCGCCGCGCCTGACCGTGATCACCCCGGTCAGCATCGACCATACCCAATATCTGGGCGAAACCCTGGCCGAGATCGCCGGCGAGAAAGCCGGCATCCTGAAACGCCGCACCCCCTGCGTCGTCGCGCCCCAGGCCCCCGTCGCCCGCGAGGTGATCGAGGCCAGGGCCGAGCGGCTCTTTGCCCCGCTCAGCATCGGGCGTCAGGATTGGGACAGCCGGCGCGAGGGCGACAGCCTGATCTATCAGGACGATCACGGGCTGATGGACCTGCCCCTGCCCGTCCTGCCCGGCCCGCATCAGATCGTGAATGCCGGCACCGCCATTGCCGCGCTGCGCGAGCTGGGCTTTGGCCGCATCGAGGCCCGCGCCGCCGTGGTCGAGGCCGAATGGCCCGCCCGCATGCAGCGCCTGACCCGTGGCCCGCTGGTCGATATCGCCCAGGGGGCCGAGCTGTGGCTGGACGGCGGCCACAACCCCGCCGGCGGCGAGGCGCTGGCCCAGACGCTGGCCGGCATGGCGAAAAAGCCCACGCATCTGATCTGCGGCATGCTGAACACCAAGGATGTCGCGGGCTACATGCGCCCGCTGGCAGCGCAGGCGCAAAGCCTGACCGCCATCGACATCCCCGGCGAGCCAAACACCCTGCCCGCCACCGAGACCGCCCGCATCGCGACGGCGGCCGGCCTGACCGCCCGCACTGCGCCCGACGCGGCAACGGCGGTCCGCCAGATCGTGGACGAAACACCCCATGCACGACTGCTGATCTGCGGCTCGCTCTACCTCGCGGGACATATTCTGCGCGCGCACGCTTAGGGCGAATGGCACATCTTACCTGTCTGTTTCGGCAGGTTGGAACCATCTATTGCATATTTTGTTGCGATACGCGTTAGCAGGAATAACCATGCAATCATGAACGGTCCGACGACTGGGTGGGCCGTGTGTCAAGGGTAGGATTTCGGTAGCCTCATGCCTTACGTCACGATCAGGTTGTATGCGACTGTTATTGATAATTTCGAAGCGCAGGGAGATTCCCAGCTCATCGAGCTGAGCGTCAATGATGTGAACGATGACGGTGCCATCAGCACCGCCGAATGGCTGAACTATCTCAATGGCGGCGCCGGCGGCAATCAGACCGGCCATGCCGCGGGCTCGACGTCGCCACCCGGCCTCTATGACAGCGGCAGCAACGGCCAGCTTGCGAATGGCGTGCTGTATACGCCGATCGCCTATAACGACGGCGACAATCTCAGCGACCTCATCCGCGCCATGCAGCGCCAGCATTATGCACCCCAGGTGATCGACCTGAATGTCTGCTATCTGGCGGGCACCCTGATCGCGACCCCCGGCGGCGAGGTGCCGGTCGAGACGCTGCGCGCCGGCGATCTGGTGCTGACCAGCGACCATGGCGCACAGCCGCTGATCTGGGCCACCTCAAGCCGGATCACGCCCGAGGCGCTCGACCGCTCGCCCGACCTGCGCCCGATCCGCGTCGCCCCCGGTGCCTTGGGTGGCGGCCTGCCCCGGCGGGCGGTCGAGGTCTCGCCCCAGCACCGCATCCTGATCCGGCATGGCGGTCAGGAATACCTGATCACCGCCCGGCATCTGTTGCGGGCGGGAATGCCGGGGCTGAGCGTGCGCCGCGAGGACAGCGCCTTCACGCTGGTCCATATCGCTTTCGCCGATCACCAGGTCGTGCTGGCCGAGGGCGCGCAGATGGAGTCCTTTTATACCGGGCCAATGGCGATCCGGGCGCTGGGACCGGCGCAGCGGCTGAGCCTTTCTGTCGCCATCCCCGAGGTGGCGCGGGGTGAAAACCCGATGACCCCGGCCCGGCCTTTTATCCGCTGTCGCGAATACATGCAGATGCTGGCAAGGGCCGGCGTGGCCTGAGCCGGAGCTATTGCGCCGGCTGCCCCCAGCCGGCATCGCGCATTTCGCGCAGGCGGCTGGCCGTGCGCTCGAATTCAAAGGCGCCCTCGCCCTCGGCATAGAGCGATTCAGGCTCATCGGCGGCGCTGGCGATCAGCCGGACGCGCGCCTCGTACAAGGCGTCAATCAGCGTCACGAAGCGCTTGGCCTCGTTATAGTTCGACATGCTCAGCCGCGGAATCGCGTCGATGAACAGCAGATCCACCGCCTGAGCAATCGCCAGATAATCGGCCGGGCCCAAGGGCTTGCCGCACAGATCCCAGAAACTGGCGCGGGCGGCGCGGCCGCGATGGGCCGGCAGTTCGACCTGACGGCCCTTGACGTCCAGAACCAGCGGCGTGCTGGCCCCGGCCCCGGTCATGTCGTCCCAGAGAGCGTTCATCGCCATGCGCGCCTCGGCATCGGCGGGGGTGAACCAGACCTGCCCGCCCTCGTCGCGGTTCTGGCGGTGGTCGGTGACGCTGGCCAGTTCGACCACCTGCATGCGCTCGCGGATCAGCCCGATGAAGGGCAGGAACAATTGGCGGTTCAGCCCGTGCTTGTAGAGATCCTCGGGCGCCCGGTTCGAGGTGGTGACCACCGTCACGCCCTCTTCGAACAGCACCTGGAACAGCCGCCCCACGATCATCGCATCGGCGATGTCGGTGATCTGCATCTCGTCAAAGCACAGCAGCCGCACCTGCTGGGCCACGGCCAGCGCGACGGGACGCACGGCATCCTGCTGGCCGGATTTGCGCACCCCCTCCAGCGCGCCCTGAATCTCCTGCATGAATTCGTGGAAATGCACGCGGCGCTTTTGCGTGATCGGCGCCGCCTCCATCACCAGATCCATCAGCATGGACTTGCCACGCCCGACGCCGCCCCAAAGGTAAAGCCCCCTGACCGCCTGCGCCGGCGCCGCCGCGCCGCCATTCCCCATCAGCTTGGACAGCCAGCGCGATTTCGCCACGGGGGCCGGCGCGGGCTCGGCAAGCTCACGCGCGACACGGTCCAGCGCCGGCAGAACGCCGCGCTGCGCATCATCGGGTATCAGTTGCCCCGCCGCGACGCGGGCCTCGTACAGTTCGGAAACGCTTGCCATAGCCGCCCCCTGCCAAAGAAAGAACCGGCCCGCAAGAGCCGGTTCCCCCTGTCTGCGCAATTTCGCGGGTGATCAGCGACCGAGGCGCGAGTATTTGCCACGCGGATCGGCGCCCTTGCCCAGCCAGTTCTGGGTGACGGCGGCAATGTGGTTCACGATCTGCACGCGCTGGGTATTGCCCGCCGCATCCGCCTCGTCACCGGCCTTGCCCACCAGCGCCGGGAATTCGGCCTTGATGTTCTGCGGCTCGGTCAGGGCAGCGCCGCTGCGCGCGTCAAAGACCTGCACGGTATACTGGATGTTGTGCACGCCGACATCGTCCATCCCGCGCACTTTCGGGGTGATCGCATGGAACTGCGTGATCGTCGCGACGATCCGCACGTTTTCGCGACCGTTCAGCGCGCTGCGGGCACCGCGCTCGATCCCTTCGGTGACGATGGCGGCAGCCTGCGCGCGACGATCGCCATAGGGTTCGCCGTGCCATACGATGTCAAAGTCCGGCGTGTACGAGTTGACCTCGCTGGTGGTCAGGGTCTCGGGCGCCGAGACGTCGACCGCCGCCAGACGCCAGTTCGCGGATTGCGCGGGATCAACCTGCTCTTAGGCGGTTTCCCAGGTCGAGCCGGCACAGCCGGCAAGGCCCATCGCGAGACCAACGGCTAGAAATGCGGGTTTCAGCATGAATTATTCCTCTTTCACAACGGAAATGACATAAGGCGGCGAAATTCCCCCGACCGCGCGCGGCACGGGGCAATCGGATCAACCAGGTCGGCGCTTGGCATCCGGATTGTCCTTTTCTTCCGCATGTCGCATCGGCGCGCGCCTGTCGCAGCATGCGAAGCGGCCCGGATACAGCTAGAATAATGCAGCTTTCCCAATGCGCAAGAGCATAGATAAAATCCGCGACAGGGCGTCGCAGGATCGCCATCATCCCCCCCGTCGCGGTCCCGTCGCGGTCCGCGCTCAGGAAATGGCGCGGTCGCGGGTCTCGGTCGGGATGAACAGCGTGACCAGCGCCGCCAGCAGCAAAAGCGCGGCGAATACGCCGACCGCAAGGCCAAAGCCCCGCGCCACCACCGCCCCCAGAAGCGAGGGCGCCAGCAGCCCGCCGACCCGCGCCACCGCGCTGGCCGTGCCCATGCCGGTGCCGCGCAGGCCGGTCGGATAAAGCTCGGGCGTATAGGCGTAAAGCGCGCCCCATGTGCCCAGAAGCGCAAAGCTCATCAGCAAAAGCGCGCCGGCAAGCTGCCAGGGGCCGGTTGCGGTGGTGAACAAGAGGCAGCCTGCCGCGCTGAGCAGCAAAAACACCTGCAGCGTCGGCTTGCGGCCCCAGCGCTCCACCCCATGCGCGGCCAGCGCATAGCCCGGCACCTGCGCCAGTGCCATCACCAGCAGGAAGCCATAGCCACGCACGAAACCGAAGCCGCCCTTGACCAGCTCCGAGGGCAGCCAGACAAAAACCCCGTAATAGGACAGCGAGACCAGAAACCAGGTCGCGAAGATGCCAAGGCTGCGGCGGCGCAGTTCGGGGCCGAACAACCCCTGCTCGGCCCCCGGCGCGGCCGGCGCGACCAGCCGCACATCCGCGGGCAGCGCGCGGCCACCATTGGTGGTCAGGACGCGGTCGAGCACGGCGCACGCCCCCGCCTCGTCGCCCCGGCGCAGCAGATACATCGGCGATTCCGGCACCCATAGCCGCAGCCAGATGCCGATCAGCGCCGGCAGGGCGGCAACGGCAAAGATCCAGCGCCAAGGCTCGGCGGCGCCGGCCAGATGCGCGATCCATGCGGTCAGCGCGATCGCGATGGTGCCGACCGCCCAGAACCCCTCCAGCCAGACCAGCCAGCGGCCACGGTTCTTGGGCGGCAGGAACTCGGCCATCATGGCGTAATCGACGGGCAGTGTGCCGCCCACTGCCATGCCGGTCAGAAAGCGCAGCACCAGAAGCGTGGTGAAATCGGGTGCAAAGACCGAGGCCAGACCGAAGAGCGCATCGCAACCCACCGTCAGCAGCAGCACCTTGCGCCGGCCGATGCGGTCGGCGATGCGCCCAAACAGCGCCGCGCCGGCGAACATGCCCAGAAAGAACAGCGTGCCGGTCTGCAGCGCTTGCGGCACGCTCAGGCCAAAGCTGGCCGCGATCGAGGCAACGGTAAAGCCGATGGCGATGACCTGCATCGCATCCGCCGCCCAGACCAGTCCGAATATGCCCAGAAGCCGCCGCTGGAAGCGCCCGGCACCGCCCTGCGTCAGGGCCTCGTCGATGGTAAGGGTCATGCGCGCCTCCGGCTTGCGAATCGGCGCCAGTCTTTCAGCCTGCGCCGCCATGTCCATGCAAAACATGGCCTTGCGGCATGAAATTCCCGACCGGCATCGCTGCCGGTCGGGCGATTGTTTCGGGATGGCCGCAGGTCAGGCGGCAGTCTCGGGCTGGAACTGGTCGCCCTGGAACTGGCCACGAAAGCCCGGCAGTGCCCGCCACAGCGTTTCCCCCGCGACAAAGCGGCTGGGCTGGCTGTGGCTGGCAAAGAGTGTCGTGCGATGCGCGGGCATGCTCCGCCCCCCGGCATCCCTCATCGCCGAGCAATCCTGTGCCTGATGGGCAAAGCGCAGCCAGCCCGCATTGGGATTGACCAGCGTCAGGGTGACGGTGTTGCCCTGCGGATCCAGCGCCGCGTCGATGATGCCGCCATCGGCCTCGAAGCCGAAATAGCGGCAGGTCGCGGCGCCGCCAAAGGCATCGTAAAGCCCGGCCCGCTCGATCAGCGTCTCGCCCGGGCGCAGGGTAAAGCCGACCGTCACCGTGGCGCCAGTTTTCTCGACCGCCCAGCCGATGTTCCAGTCATTGCCGGCCTCGACCTCGGAAATCGCCCATTCGCAGGTTTCCCCGATCAGCACCTGCGTCGGGCCATCGGGATTCATATGGCCGTCAGCCACCGGGAAGACCCGCTGCCAGGTCGCGACGATGCCGCCGTAATCCTGCGCGATCCGGTATTGCGCCCCCGGCGTGGCGCAAAGATCGCCCAGCGTATTGACCGCGCCGCCATTGACCACGACCACCAGTCGCGGGGCCGCACCGAACCGCGTTGTTGCCGCAAGCACGGTGGCGCCATGCGCGGCGTCGAAATCCGCCCGATAGGCCGGGGCGGGCTGGTTCCGGGCCGAGCTGCCCTGAAAAAGCAGCGTATAGGGGCAGCTGATCACCACGCCCAGAGCATCCGCCAGACGCTTGCTTTCGGCCATCCAGTAAAGCTGGTTGCGCCCCAGCGGACTGGCACCCTGTGGATTCCATTCCCCGATCTGCCGCCCGCCATAGCCGTGATCGGCGATGACGACGCCACGGCTGGGGCCGGTGACCGGCATCTCGAGCTCGCGCTGCCGCAGCGCCCGCGCCCGCTGCAGGGCGAATGCCGGCGACACCCGCCCCAGATCCGAGGCCGCGGCAAAGCCGTTGCCGGGCCGGGTCTGGTCGATGCTGCCCAGCCCGCTCCCGGTCCAGCCCGCCCCGTCGGGTCCGACACCCGCGCCATGCGTATCCAGCATGCCATGCGTGTAATAGACCTGCCCGGCCACCGCCGCGTCCATTGCCGCCGCAATCGCCGGCGCATCATTGCGCGAGCGGTTTTCGCTTTGCCCATAGACGGGCATGATCTCAAGCGATGTGACGGTAGGCCTGGGGGCCGTCACTCCCCCCGCTGAAAATCCTCGTAAACCTCACGCATGGTGACAGGCCAGGCCTGACCCTCGGGCCGGCCGACAATGGCCAGACGGTGGATGGTGCCATGGATGTAGCGGCCGGTCATGACCCGGGACGGCTCGGGGTCGGTCAGCCCGCCATGGGGCGCCGAGACCTGACCGCCGGCGGTATCGATCCCGGCCACCAGATTCAGCACGTCATCGAGCATCCCCGCCAGGATCGTCCGCTGGCCATAGGCAACCGAGCCCAGCGTCACGGCCACGGTGCTGTCATCCTGCCCGATGACCTGCAAGGTGCCCGAGGTATTGCGGATCTTCACATGCCCGCCCGCGCCGTCGAGGATCTGGCCAAGGCTCGAACCATAGCTGGTCAGCGTGCAGTCGATCACGGCAAAGACCCCGTCCGTGGTCGGTTGCGCGCTCAGCGCCTGCGATTGCAGGAACTGGCCATTGGCAAAGACAAAGCCCTGCGCGGTGCGCTGGATCGCGGCGCCGGCGCCGTTCTTGGCAAAGACATAGCCGCCGGTGCCGCGCGCCGTCACCGAGGTCACGTCGCTGGCGCTGCCCGCAAAGCTGGTCGCGGCATCGAAATAGGCCAGCGCCTGCGTGTCGTAATTGATCGTCGGCGCAGGCGGCAGGGCGGCCACGTTCAGCGTCGCGGCCTGCGCCGAGACATTGCCGGCGCTGTTGGCCCAGCCGACCGTCAGCACATAGGTGCCCGACTGGGTCAGGTCCATGCTCAGCGCCTGCGGTTCGACCCCGCCCCGGATCGACACCCCGTTCAGGGTCAGGTCCCAGCTTGCCACCGGCGCCGGCGTTCCCGATGCCGTGCCCAGATCCAGCGTGATGCGGCCGCCGATCGCCGCCATCGCCGGCGAGATGGCCGGCTGGCGGGTCACCGCGGGCGCGACGGCGGGCGGCGTGACCTCGCCGGGATCGGCAACGGTCAGCACGACCGGCATGGCGCTGGCCAAGCCCGCGCGGTTTCTCCAGCCGACGGTCAGGCGATAGTCGCCCGGCGCGGCCAGAACGACCGTCATCGCCTCCACATCGACGCTGCCCTTGATCGAGACCCCGTCGCGGGTGAAGTCCCACTCGGCCGCAGGTTCCGGTGTGCCCCGCGCGGCGCCAAGGTCCAGCGTCACCACATCGTCAAGCTCGGCCGTCCCGGGCAGGATATCGGCGAGGCGGGTGATCTCGGGGGCGACATCGGGGATCGGCACCGCCACCGTCAACGTCGCGGCCTCGGCGTTGACGCTGCCGGCCGAGTTGCTCCATGCGACGCTCAGCACATAGGTGCCCGGCTGGGTCAGCTCCATGCGCATCGTCTCCGGGTTCACCGCCCCGGTGACCGCCACGCCATCGCGGGTCAGCCCCCAGACGCCCAGCGGCGCCGGGTCGCCCTCGGCCAGTCCGAGGCTCAGCGTGATGGTGTCGCCAAGCACCGCATCCGCCGGCTGGATCGCCGGGTTCTGGATGACCAGCGGCGCCACCTCCGAGACCGAGGCGCCGATCAGCGTCCCGCCCTCGGCATCACGCAGGGTGATGGTCTCGCCGCCCAGATAGACGCGGTCCACGCCATCGAACAGGCTGCGCCGGATACCGCCATAAATCGTGACCGGCATGTCAGACCCCCTTCACCAGAACGAGATCGCTGGCCCGGCGCTGCGATTCGGGCAGCGCCGTGTATTCGCTGTAGGCGGCAACGACGATCAGCCGGGCAATGCCGGCATCCTGCGCCGCGCGCAGGTTCTGCGGGCTGGTCTTTTCCAGATCGCCCAGCGTGATGTCCAGATCCACCGGGATGAACAGGGACTTCACCGCGAAGACCCGCGCGACATACTGGTCATAGCCCTCGATCGTCCAGGTGGTGCTGGCGCCGTCGCCCTCGCCATTGACGATCAGATCCACCGCCCATTCGCCCTCGGCGTTGGTCGTGGTCTCGACTTTCTGGGTGACCACCTGAATTCCGTCGTCAAAGACGTCGGATCCGTTCAGCGTGGCGATGATCTTGCCCTCGGCGATCGGGGCGAGTGTGGCATCCATCAGGACACCCCTGACTGTGGCTTTGTTCGGCATCTCTTCATCCTCTGCTCATTCCGAAAGGCGCGGCCATTATCGGGCAGGTTGCAGCCAGTTGCCGTTCGGCGCGATGCAACGTCCGGGGTCGGCATTTGACATGCCCCGGCGTTCCGGCAATCCTGCCGGCCCGGGCGGATTTCCCCCGCACCGGCAAGCCCGAGTTCCAGCAATGCGCCAGCCAGCCAGATCCCTGCCCAAACCCGCGCGAGGCCCCCTTGCCTGAGGCGATGCGGATTTCCGGACTGGCGGGCATCCTGCCGGCGGCGGTCATGCTCTGCGTGATCTGGGGCGAATATGGCGGCGGCACTCCGGCCGCCATCCTTGCCGGCCTCTTTGCCCTCGCCGCCGTCGCGGTCTTCAGTCTGGATGCGCGCCCCTCAAGGCTGGCTTTCGTGGTGATCGGCCTCGTGCTGGTCGTCTGGGCGGCGCTGATCCATGACGACTGGCTGTCCGGCGTCACCGCCGCAATCCGCAGCGGCAGCCTGATCGTGGCGCTGTTTACCGCGTTGTCGGCCATCCGCAGCGCCGCCGTCACCTCGGTCGAAATCGTCGAGACCGGCCGCTTTCTGGCCCGCCAGCCGCCCGGCCTGCGCTATCTGGCGCTGACCATCGGCGGGCATCTTTTCGGGCTGATCCTGCTTTACGGCTCGATCGCGCTGCTCGGCTCGCTCGCGACCGAAAGCGCCGCGCGCGAGCCTGACCCCGAGATCCGCCGCCACCGCACCCGCCGCATGCTCATCGCGATCCAGCGCGGCTTTGCGGCGACGCTGTGCTGGTCGCCGCTTGGCTTTTCCATGGTCATCAGCACCTCGCTGGTGGCGGGGGCGCGCTGGAACGATGTCGTCCTGCCCTGTCTGGTCAGCGCCATGCTGCTGATGCTGGGGGGCTGGGCGCTGGACACGGCCTTCAAGCCGCGTCTTGCCCATCCGCCGCCGCCCCGCGCGACCGAAACCGGGCGCTGGCTGATCCATCTGCGGCCGCTGCTTTTGCTTCTGGGCGTGGTCGTCGCCGGCGTCGTCATCCTGCATCTGCTGACCGGGGTCGAGGTGATCGGCGCGGTCATGTCGCTGGTGCCCGCCATCGCCATCATCTGGATCTATATCCAGCGCCGCCAGACCGGCAGCGACGCGCTGGCCTATACCGGCGGACGCATCGCCGAGTTCGTGACCCGCGAACTGCCCGGCTATCGCGGCGAGATCCTGCTTCTGTTCATGGCGGCCTTCATCGGCAGCCTCGGCTCGTTCCTGCTGGTGCCGCTGATGGCGCAGGCAGGGCTGGACCTGTCGGCGATCCCGCCGCGGGTCATCCTTGTGGCGCTGGTCTGGATCATCCCGCTGACCGGGCAGCTTGGCATGAACCCGATCCTGTCGGTCTCGCTGATGGTGCCGCTGTTGCCGACGCCCGAGGCGATGGGCCTCAGCCCGACCGTGGTCGTCGCCGCGATCACCGGAGGCTGGGCGCTCAGCGGCGTGACCTCGCCCTTTACCGCATCGGTGCTGATGGCGGGGTCGCTGGGCAAGGTCCCGGCGCGTCAGGCCGGGCTGATCTGGAACGGCGCCTATGCGGCGGTGATGGGGGTGGTCCTGTCGCTCTGGGTGCTGCTGCTCGCGCAGATCCTGTAGCCGCCCCTAGCCGCGTCCGCGATAGGGCGGCACGCCTTGATCCGGGATCCAGACGCTGCCCGGCAACGGCCCCGTCTGCCAGAAGACATCAATCGGCATGCCGCCGCGCGGATACCAATAGCCGCCGATCCGCAGCCATTGCGGCGCAAGGAAATCAGCCAGCCGCCGGCCGATACTGACGGTGCAATCCTCGTGAAAGGCGCCGTGATTGCGGAACGACCCCAGATACAGCTTCAGCGACTTGCTTTCGACCAGCCACTCACCCGGCACATAGTCGATCACCAGATGCGCGAAATCGGGCTGTCCGGTCATCGGGCAAAGCGAGGTGAATTCGGGCGCGGTGAAGCGCACGTTATAGGCGGTATCGGCCTGCGGATTTTTGACCCGCTCCAGCTCGGCCGCCTCGGGGTTTTCGGGCAGGACGGTGGCGCCGCCCAGCTGTTTCAGCCCGCCATAGATATTCTCGGTCATGGTTCTTCCTTTCAGACGCCGCGCTTGTTGCCCCAGACCAGCACATGCAGTTGTGGCAGCACGCGGGGGGCGAACCAGCCGTCGCCGGTCACCTTTTCGATCAGCCAGTGGAGGCGGTCGATGCAGGATTGCAGATCGACCGGCGATGCCGGGTCGCTTTCGGGATTGCCGGGCTGCAGGTATAGCGGCAGCGCCGGATAGCGCGCCGCCGCCGCCTGCGCCCATGCGTAATCCGCCTCGTCAAAGACCACGATCTTCATCACCACCTGCGGCCCCGATCCGGCGGCGGCAAGGCAGGCATCAAACGCCGCCCAATCCACCACCTCGCCGCTGGAGGGGGGCTTGGGGCTCAGGACCAGCGTCGCCAGATCCGCGAACCAGTCCCGCGCAATGGATCCCTGCGTCTCGCAGGCAAAGCCATAGCCCTGCGCCCGCCCCAGCGCGATCACCGGACCGAAATCCTGAATCGCCGGGTTCCCCCCCGAGATTGATACCGTCAGCGCCCGCCCGCCCGACAGATCCTGCACCCTTGTCCAGACCTGATCCGGCGTCATCGCCGCCCAGTCATGGCGATATCGGCTCTCCACCGCATGAAGGGAATCGCACCAGCTGCACCGATAGTCACAGCCGCCGGCGCGAATGAAGACGGTGGGCTCGCCGATCAGCACGCCCTCGCCCTGAATGGTCGGGCCGAATATCTCGGCAATGCGCAAGCTGCTCATGGCCGATACTCGGCCCAGGTCTTGGGCGTTTCCGAAACCCTCACCGCCGCCGTTTCGGGCCAGCGGGCCTTGCACCAGTCGTGGAAATGCCGGGCCATATTCTCGGCGGTGGAGGGGACATCCAGCACGTCGTTCAGGTGCCGATGGTCGAATGTCCCGTCAATATAATCCTTTAGCGGCGAAAGCTCGTGATAGTCGCGGACAAACCCGTCGCTGTTCAGCGTGGCCGAGGCCAGCTCGACCATGACCACATAATTGTGCCCGTGCAGCCGCGCGCATTGATGATCCGCCGGCAAATGATCAAGCCGGTGCGAGGCCGAGAAATGGAATTCCTTGCTGATCCGATACATCAGGCATGCGCCC
>JAGPGI010000257.1 GCA_018056045.1 Paracoccus sp. (in: a-proteobacteria) | reverse complement strand
GCCCGGATGGCTCGGCCTTCTACGAGGCGATCAGGATCGACCGCACCAGCGGCCAGGTGGAACTGCCGCAGCCCACGATCCTGCCGGGGCTCAGTGCGGCGCCGCCCCCGCCGCCCGCGGGCAAAGCTGCTCTCTACGCCCGCAACCGGGCCGGAGCGCCGTGGATCGACGTCATGCGCCCCTCGGGGCGGGACTTCCCGTTGCAGCCGCATTTCGGGGTCAACCGGATCGCCAACTGGTCGCCCTCAACCGGCACCACGATCAACAGCGAAGGCCTGCCGATCACTTCTGTCGGCACCGTCTCGCACCCGACGATGGCCGCGACGAACCTCGCCGCCTCGATGCGCCGCTGGCGCCTGACTTCGGCCGCGGTGGTGGACTCGGTCGCCGACCAGCGATCCGCAGGCTGGGCCTGCTGGCGCGGGAACGCGGCGGGGCTGGGCGGCTGGACCTTTGTCACGCGAATTTCGCTGACGACGCTGCAGGCTACCGGCATGGGATTCTTCGGCCTCTACGGATCGACCGCCGCACTGGCGACCACCCTGACGCTGGCCGCCGCCATCAACTGCATCGGCATCGGCTTCCAGCGCGGAACCCACACCCGCTGGCAGCTGGTCGCAAACGACGGCGCCGGCGCACCGACCCTGACCGACATGGGGGCGAGTTTCGCCATTGCGACGGGTGGGGTGCTGACCCTCTACATCGCAGCGCCACCGAATGGCAGCTCCGTCTGGGTGCGGGTGGTGGATGAGGTATCCGGCGCGGTGTTCGAACAAGAGATCACCGCTGACCTGCCCGCCGCGACCCAGTTCCTGTCGCCGCGCCTCTACATGAACAACGGCGCTACGGCCGCCGCTGTCGCCTACGACTGCGCCGGGGTCTACCTGGAGACGGATTTCTGATCTGTAGGCATAGACTGCCAGTCCGATTCACGGCTGCGAAGAGCGGAAGGGATTCGCTGCAAGGGATGATGGCAGGTGCTGGCGCGTCTGTCGCGCGCGCCCGATCGAGGCCGGCATTGAGGCCGAAAGGTGCCGAGGTGCGCGAGATCAGCGGATTGCGGACCTCGCATCTTGACAGACATGCTTCCGTCAATCAGATGTATGTAATTACTTACTCACTTATCAACGTCCATGCGAAAGTCAGCAGAACGGCGCAAGGCCGAGATCGTCATCGTAGTTCTCGCTCTGGCCGACAGGATCGGGCCGGACCGGGTGACGACCGGGGCGGTGGCTACGGCAATCGGGGTGACGCAGGCGGCGTTGTTCCGGCATTTTCCCACCAAGGCCGCGTTGTGGCAGGCCGTCGCCGAACATGTCGCCGAAGGGCTCGCAGCGGCTTGGGAGGACGCCCTCAGCCGCGGCGATGGGCCGATTGTCCGGTTGCGCGCGCTGATCGCGGCGCAATTCGCGCAGATCGCCGCGACGCCAGCGCTGCCGATGCTGCTGTTCTCACGCGAGTTGAACGTCACCAACGCGGAACTGCGCGCCACGTTTCACGGCTTGCTGACGGCCTTTCGCGGCTTGCTCGCGCGCGAGGTCGGCGCCGGGCAGGAAGCGGGCATTCTGCGCGGCGACATCGAGACAGTGGATGCGGCGGTGCTGCTGACCTCGCTGGTGCAGGGGGTGGCGATCCGCTGGGCGCTGGGTGCGCGCGATTTCGACCTGCAGGGTGAGGGGTTGCGGCTGTTCGAAGTGCAATTGCGGCTTCTGGCCGCGGAAAGGGAATAGACGATGCGGCGCGTCTGGCTTTTCGGGTTCCTTGCGGCGCTGGCGATCGCGGCGGGTTTTCTGTTCCTGACCGAAAGGCCGCTGACGGTCACGGTCGCGCAGCCCGAAAGCGATGTGGCCCTTCGCATCTATGGGCTTGGCACCGTCGAGGCGCGCATCCTCAGCCGCGTGGGGTTCGAGGTCGGCGGGGCGTTGACGGCGCTGGCGGTCGATGCCGGCGACCGGGTGGCACCGGGTCAGGAAATGGCCAGCCTGCACGCCGACGAACAGGAGGCGCGCGTGGCTCGCGCCCGCGCTGCGGTGGCGGCCAATGAGGCCAATCTCGCCAAGGCCGATGCCGCAGTCGTGCGCGCCCGCGCAGTGCTCGCGCAGAGCGAGGCGGCGAACCGCCGCCAGCAGGGGTTGGCGCAGCGCGATGTCGCCTCGGTCCAGCGCGCCGAGGAGGCGCAGCGCGACGAGGATGTGGCCCGCGCCGATCTGGCGGTAGCCGAGGCCGATGTCGCGGTGATCCGGGCCCAGGGCATGGATGCGGCGGCGGGTTTGCGGCAGGAGGAAACCCTGCTGGCCCATCACCGCCTGATCGCGCCCTATGATGCGCTGGTCGTTGCCCGCCATGCCGAGGCGGGAGCAGTGGTCAAGGCCGGCGATCCGGTCCTGACCCTGATCGACCCCGCGACCGTCTGGATTCAGGCCTATGTCGACGAGGAACGCGCCGGCCAGCTTGCCCTTGGCCAGCCCGGCACCATCCGGCTGCGCTCGCAGCCCGCGGCCGAGTTTCGCGGCACCATTGCCCGCATCGGCATCGAAAGCGACCGGGTGAACGAGGAACGCCGCGTCTGGCTGACCTGCGCCGACTGTCCCGCCGAGATGTTTCTCGGTGAACAGGCCGAGGTGCGCATCCTGACCGGCACCCGCGCAACCGCGCTGATGGTGCCCGAACTGGCGATCACCGGCTTCGACGGGCATCGCGGCACGGTCTGGACGGTTGTGGACGGGCGCCTGACCCGCGCGGAACTGACCTTCGGCGCCCGCGACGATCGCGGCCGGGTCGAGGTCATCGGCGGCCTCCCCGAAGGGGCCATGATCGTCGCCCGGGTGCCGAAGGGCGCGGCCGAGGGCCGGCGCGCGCGCATTGGGGAGGCGCCATGAACCTCGCGCTCAAGGACATCCGCCACGGGCTGTTCCGCTTCGTGCTGACCTGTTTCGGGCTCGGGCTGCTGATGACGGTCGTGCTGGCGATGATCGGCATCTACAACGGCCTCGTCTCGGACGCGCTGGCGGTGGTGAAGGCGCCCATGGCCGATGTCTGGGTGGTGGAGGCCGGAACCAAGGGCCCCTTCGCCGAAGCCTCCAGCATTCCCGCCGATACGCGCGATGCGGTGGCGCGGATGCCCGGCGTGGCCGAGGCCGGCGCGGTCAACTACCAGAACGTCGAGGCGCCTCATGGCGGGCAAACGCTGCGCCTCTACGTCGTCGGCTACGAGCCCGGCCGCCCCGGCGGGCCGCAGGCAATCGCCGAGGGGCGCGGCATCGGCGCCAGTCATTTCGAGATGGTGGCCGACCGCAAGACCGGCCTTTCGCCGGGCGAGACCATCCGGCTCGGGCGCAACCGCTTCACCGTGGTTGGTCTGGTCGAAGGGGCGATGAACTCGGGCGGCGATCCGGCGGTCTATGTGACGCTGGCCGACGCGATGGCGCTGCAAACCGAACTCGACCCGGCGGCCCAGCGGGTGCAGACCGCGCGCGGCGCAGTTTCAGTCAAGTCCGCATCGGTCGCCGCCGTGATCGCCCGCATGGCGCCCGGCGCCGATGTCGATCTGCTGACCGCGACCGTGCGCCAGTGGAAGCACCTCGCCGCGATGACGCAAGGAGAACAGGAGGAATTGCTGCTGGCCTCGGTGGTGGACAAGGCGCGCCGCCAGATCGGGCTGTTCCTCGGCATCCTGCTTTCCGTCAGCGCCGTGGTGATCGCGCTGATCATTTACACCATGACCATGGAGAAGCTGAAGCAGATCGCCACCTTGAAGCTGATCGGAGCCCCCGACCGGACCATCATCGCGCTGATCGTGCAGCAGGCGCTGATCCTCGGCGCCTCGGGCTGGGGGATCGGGCTGGCGCTGATCCTGACCGTCAAGGACTACTTCCCCCGTCGCGTGGTGCTGGAGCCGTTCAACGTCATGGTGCTGGCCGGCATCATCGCCGCCGTCTGCCTCCTGTCCTCGGCGCTCGGCGTGCGGGCGGCGATGAAGGTCGATCCAGCCACCGCGCTCGGGAGCTGACATGGCGCTTGGCGACACCCTCATCGCGGTCTCGGGCGTGGCCAAGTACTTCGGCGAGGGCGAGACCCGCGTCGATGCCCTGCGCGCCGTCGATCTGACCGTGCGCGCCGGCGAGGTGATAGCGCTGCTTGGCCCCTCCGGTTCCGGCAAGACCACGCTTCTGAACATCATCGGCTGCATCCTTGCGCCGTCCTCGGGGAGGGTGATGCTGGACGGAGAGCCGGTGTTCGACGGCAGATGGCTGCGGCGCGACCTGCGACGCCTCAGGCTCGACAAGATCGGTTTCATTTTCCAGGCGCACAATCTCCTGCCGTTCCTGACCGCCGAAGAGAATGTCGCCGTCGTCCTCGACCTCGCCAAGCGGCCCGCCGACGAAGGCCGGGCACGGGCGCGTGAATTGCTGGACTATCTCGAGGTTGGCCACCGGGCGAAGGTCAAGCCGGCGCTCTTGTCGGGCGGCGAGGCGCAGCGCGTGGCGATCGCCCGCGCGCTCGCCAACCGGCCCCGCATCATCCTGGCCGACGAGCCGACCGCCGCGCTCGACAGCGCGCGCGCCGGGTTGGTGATGGACCTGTTGCGCAAGCTGGCCGTCGAGCAGGAGGCCTGCATCGTCACAGTCACCCATGACGAAAAGATCTTCGACCGTTTCGACCGCCTGATCCACCTGCGCGACGGCCGCCTCGCCGACGCCTGACCCGGAGG
>JAGPGI010000256.1 GCA_018056045.1 Paracoccus sp. (in: a-proteobacteria) | reverse complement strand
GGTCACCGAAACCATTCGCGTGCTGAGCGAGGCCGACCAGATCCGGCGCGGCATCTTTCGCGATTTTCCCATGCTGGTCAGCGAGAATGGCGTGAACCACCGCGTCGGCCTCGAGGTCACGGGCGCGCGGCACGACGGCAGGCCCACGCCCTTTCGGATCATCGAGGACGCCCGCGCGGCGCGCATCTATCTGGGGGATCCTGACGGCTATCTGGAACCGGGCGAGCATGAATATGCGCTGACCTATCGCACCGACCGGCAGATGCGCTTCTTTGACGACCATGACGAGGTCTATTGGAACGCCACCGGCACCGAATGGCTGTTCCCGATCGATCGCGCCACTGTCACCATCCGGCTGCCGCAGGGCGTCAGCGCGCTGGACACCGCCCTGTATACCGGCGCCTTTGGCGCCACCGGAGATCAGGCGCGGCTGGTCGAGTCGACGGGCAATATCGTCAGATTCGAAACCACCGCCCCCCTTTCCGCGCGCGAGGGGCTGACCGTGGCGGTCAAGCTGCCCAAGGGCGCGATCGCTCCTCCGGGCAAGGAACAGCAGCGCGACTGGTTCATGCGCGACAACGGGCCGGGCCTCAGGGCATTTGCCGCTGCGGCGGCGGTCCTTGCCGGATACCTGCTGATCTGGTGGCGATTTGGCCGCGATGCCAAGCCGGGCCTCGTCGTCTATCGCTGGGAACCGCCGGACGGGCTGTCGGCGGCGATGACGCGGGCGGCCGCGCAAGGCGCCGTCCCGGAGCCGGCCGAGGCACTGTCTCTGGCGCTGGTCGAACTGGTCTCGCTGGGGCTGGTCGAGATGACGCAGCAGGACGGCACCGCAATACTGACGCGCAGCAAGACCCGCGCACCAGAGGATCTGGCGCCCGACCTGCGCCTTGTGCTCGACCGCATCAGCGCCAATGACGGCCACAGGCTGGCCATCGACCGCTCGGACGGCGAAACCATCGAGCGGCTTCAGGGCGATCTTCACACGAACCTGCGCCAGCTTTTGCGGACAAGAGGGCTTTGGCGCAGCAATGGCTGGTGGGTGTTTCTGGCGCTGCTCGTCAACCTGCCGCTTGTCGCCTACCTGCCGTTTCTGTCGCCCTATTCGCTGCGCGGCACCTTGTTCAGCCTGATCCCGGTGGCGGCGGTGCTGCTGATGCTGCTGCGCGCATTGTTCTGGACCCGGCGCCATGACCGCAAGGCCGCGACCATGATCAGCGGCCTGACCGCGCTGGCGGTTCTGGCGGGCCTCGCGATCCTGCTGGTGAGCGTGCACCTGAAGCATGGCGGCACCCTGACCATGCCGCTGGCGCTCTGCGCGCTGCTCGCGGTCAATGTCGTCTTCATGCCGATCCTCGGCGGCGTGACCCGGGCGGGGCGTGCGGCGCTGGACCAGATCGCCGGCCTGCGCGATTACATCGAGATCGCCGAAAAGGACCGCCTGAACCTTGAAGGCGTGCCCGACATGTCGGTCTCGCATTTCGAGCGCATCCTGCCCTATGCCATGGCGCTGGATCTGGAAACGGCATGGGTCAAGCGCTTCAACGCATGGCTTGCCGCCGCAAGCCCTGTCGCGGAACTCGGCGGCATCGCCCGGATCGAGACCCGCCTTGATCGCGACCGGCTTGCCGGGCTTTACCAGTCGGGCGGTGCCTCCGCGCGGACGCCAAGCCTGCAGAGCCAGCTTGCCTCCGGGTTGACGGCGGCGCTGCCCGTCAGTCAGGCCTCGGCCTCGGGCTTTTCGTCAGGCGGCGGATCATCCGGCGGCTCGTCGGGGGGATCGTCGGGCGGCGGCGGCGGCGGCGGCGGCTGGTAAGACCTGCGGAATCCGGTGATTGGCACCGGGTTTCGATATTGCATTCAGCCGGTTTGCGCGGCTTGCCTCTGCCGGCACTTGCTTTATGTTATAAGCACGTTTCCGCCGGGCGCTGTGCGCAGCCCGCATCCTCGGCTTGGCGGGCGCGCTGTTACTTAATGGGTATACGTCCGGGGAGAATTGATGAACGCGCCCTTCAAACAGGCGGAACGGCTGGGCCGCCTTACGACAGAGCTTGGTGACGATACTCTTTCGCTTCTGCGGTTCGACGGCACCGAATATCTCAACGACCTGTTCGAATACCGCATCGAGGCCCTGTCGACCCGTGACGATCTGGATTTCGACGGGCTGATCGGCACCCATGCCACGGTCGAGATCGGCACCCATGACGGATCGCGCCTGTTTGACGGCATCGTCGTCTCGGCCCGCTGGGCCGGCGTCGGCGAGAACGGACACCGTTATGACCTGACGCTGCGCCCCTGGCTGTGGCTGGCCAGCAAGCGCCGCAATCAGCGCATCTTCCACAACAAGACGGTTCAGGAAATCGTCGAGGAACTGCTGGACGACTATCGCCAGCTTGGCGATCCGGCGCTGGAAATCGCCCTGTCGCAGGACTATCCGGTCCTTGAATATACCGTACAGTATCGCGAAACCGATCTGGACTTCATGCGCCGCCAGTTGGAACGGCACGGTATCAGCTTTCACTTTCGCCATGCCGAGGGCAGCCATACGCTGGTCCTGACCGACGATGTGCTGGCCCATGAGCTGATCGGCGAACGGCCCTTCAAAAGCTATTCCGGCCATCATCAATATGATCACGAGCATTTCTGGGACTGGGCGCCCGAGCGGCACCTGACCACCGGCGCCATCCGTCTGACCGACTATAATTTCCACACGCCGCTGCAGGTCATGGAAACCAACCATACCGGCGACGCCGCCTATAGCCAGGGCCAGATCGAAAGCTTCGACTATCCCGGCGACTATCCCGACGAGGGACTGGGGCGGACGCTGGCACGGTTGCGCACCTCGCAAGAGCGCGGCGCCGACCGCCGCAACCGCGCCGTGGGCGATTGCGCCAGCCTTTCGGCGGGCCTGCGGGTCACGCTGAGCGGCGACAAGGTGCCGGGCGGCGGGGAAACCTATCTGTGCCTTGCCGCGACGCATCATTTCCTGTCGCAGGCCTATGGCTCGGGCGGTCGGGGCAGCGACGAGTTCTCCTATAGCGGCAGCTATGTGCTGACGCCCGATACCGCGCCGATGGCGCCGCCGCGGCGCACTGTGCCAGCCATCGTCTACGGCCCGCAGACCGCCGAGGTGGTGGGCGACAGCGAAATCGACTGTGACGAATATGGCCGCATTCTGGTGCGCTTTCACTGGGATCTCGAAGAGGCCTGGTCGATGCGTTGCCGGGTCAGCCAGAACTGGGCCGGCAGCGGCTGGGGCGGCATGGTCATCCCCCGTGTCGGCATGGAGGTCGTGGTCGAGTTCCTCGAGGGCGATCCCGACAAGCCCCTGGTCACCGGCTGCGTCTATAATGGCCTGCGCGCGCCGCCGATGGCGCTTCCCGCCAACAAGAGCCGTTCAAGCTTCAAGACCAACTCCGTCGCCGGACAGGGCTTCAACGAGCTGACCTTCGAGGACAAGTCGGGCGAGGAATTCATCTTTCTGCACGCGCAGAAGAACCTCGACATGAAGGTGCTGAACTCGGCGCAGCGCCGGGTCGAATATGACGATACGGTCAGCGTCGGCAACAACTCCAATCTGGTGGTCGCCGCCAACCGCACGGTTACGGTCGACGGGCTGATGGATCTGGCCGTCAAGGGCGCGCTGTCGGAAAAGATCGACGGGGATCGCGGCCTGACGGTCGGCGGAAACTTCGCCACCCGCAGCGGCGGCGACCTGACGCTGAAGGCGGTGGGCGAAATCGTCATCGACGCCTCAAAGATCACGCTGGTCGCAGGCGGCGCCGCGCTGGTTCTGGAGGGTGGCGCGGTCAATGCCGCGCCGGTGCTGAACGTGGGCTCGGCCTCGCCGGCAGCGGCGGCCCTGCCCGCGATCCCGGCGATCCTGCAGGCTGCGGCGGGCGAAGGTTCGCCCTTTGTCAGCCATTGTCCGAACGCCGCGCAAGACGCATGACGACCACGACCCAAAGGCCTGCCCCCGTATCGCCCGTCGGGGCGCGCGCCTCTGGGCCCGGGGGCGACGCGCCGCCGCACTGGCGGGAAACCGGCTGGGATCCGCTGCTGGATACCGCAAAGCCGCTTTGGGCGGTGATCGACGGCGTGAACTGGCCAGAGATTTCCGCCGTGCTGGTCAGGACCGGGACCGATCATTGCTGCCTTTACAGCACGCTGGACCTTGAAAGTCGCGCGCTGGCGCCATGGCTGGCCCGGGTCGTGCCCGGCTCGGATTTTGCCCGGCTGCTGCGCGCGCGCGGCCATGGCAGCCATTCCTATATCGTGCTGAGCGGCGGTGCCACGCTTGAGGACATGCGCGCGCATCTGCGCCGCTTTACCATGCTGAGCATCCCCGATTCCGATGCGCCGGTCTATTTCCGCTTCTACGATCCGCGGGTGATGATCGACGCCATCGAGGCGATGCCTGCGAGCTTTCTGGACAGCTTCGCGCAGCCGCTCGACGCCATCGCGTTGCCGCTGTCGCCGCAATGCCTGCTGCCCGCAAGCAGCGGAATGGCGGGGTCGGCACCCGACCCTTTCGACGATGCCGCAGATTACCTTGGGCGGCTGCTGGAATGGCGGCGCGGCGTCGGGATGCCCCCGACCCGGCGCGGTCCGGCCCATGTCGCGCAAGACGAGATGGCCGCGATGAGCGCGCGGATGCACCGCCGCGCCATCCTCAAGCTTGCGCGCCGCCTGCATGACGAATTCGGCGACCTGACATCGCA